>NZ_RBLN01000019.1:0-234 GCF_003989405.1 Micrococcus sp. HSID17227
TAAAAAAAAAAAAAAAAAAAAACTCCTAAGATGATTCATATGTTTACACACCTCTAATCCTACACATTATCGACGAACAATCTACTATACTGCACATAACTCTTAGATTTTTTTTCTTATTAACACATTATTTTGTCAATTATTTGCACACAGTATTGACATGACTTGCTTTTCTTTTCTCCATATCTATGTTATATTCTCCCATACATTCTGTGCATTTACCTACACCACTTT
>NZ_RBLN01000194.1:0-4299 GCF_003989405.1 Micrococcus sp. HSID17227
TTGGGCGTGGGGGCCGGCGGCCGCGCCGCGATGGCGCAGCAGGATCCCGACGATGAACGCGAGGGCGATGACGAACACCAGCAGGGACGTCCACACGTTGAGCCGCTGGGTGACGCCGAAGAGCGTGACCATCTCGGCGTCGTCGATGCGCAGCATCTCGATCCACGTGCGGCCCGCGGTGTACCAGGCGACGTAGGACCACAGCATGAGGCCGTGGCGCAGGTGCAGCGCGCGGTCCACGAGGAGCAGCAGCGCGACCCCGGCCAGGTTCCACAGGCACTCGTAGAGGAACGTGGGGTGGAACAGCGTGTCCGGGGCGTAGCCGGCCGGGAAGTTCGGGCTGGCCGGGTCGACCTCGAGCCCCCAGGGCAGGGTCGTCGGGCCGCCGAAGAGCTCCTGGTTGAACCAGTTGCCCCACCGGCCGATGGCCTGGGCCAGCAGGATGCCCGGCGCGACGACGTCGCCGAAGGCCGTCAGCCGCAGCCCGTAGCGGCGGCACGCGATCCACGCGCCCACGGCGCCGAGGGCGATCGCGCCCCAGATACCGAGTCCGCCGTTCCACACGTACAGGATCTGGATCGGGTCGCCCGTGCCGTCGAAGCCGGGCCCGAAGTACCGGTCCGGTGAGGAGAACACGTGGTAGAGCCGCCCGCCCACGAAGCCGAACGGGATGGCCCACAGGGCGATGTCGAGCACGCGGTCCTCGGGGCCGCCGCGGGCGCGCCACCGGCGCTCGGCGAGCCACAGGGCCAGGACGATGCCCAGGATGATGCACAGCGCGTACGCGTGGATCTTCACCGGGCCCAGCTGGAACCCGTCCCACCCGGGGGCGGGGAAGGCGGCGAGCGGGGCCAGGGCGGCGGTCACCCTCAGCCCTCTCGGACCGTGCCGGCCGCGAGCTCGCGGGTCAGCGTGCCCACGGCCTGCGGCCCGCCGTCCGTCAGCGCGCGCACCAGGGCCGTGCCGACGATCGCGCCGTCGGCGTAGGCGCCGATCTCGCGGACGTGCGCCGCCTGGGAGACGCCGAGGCCGACGCACACGTGCTCCGCCCCGGCATCCTGGGCCCGGCGGACCACGGTCTCGGCGACGGTGGACACCGCGTCGCGGGTGCCGGTGACGCCCATGACCGACACCGCGTACACGAAGCCGCGGGAGGAGTCGACGGTGAGGCGCACCCGCTCGTCCGTGGACGAGGGCGCGGTGAGGAACACGCGGTCCAGGCCGTGACGGTCCGAGGCCTCCATCCAGGCGCCGGCCTCCTCGGGCACGAGGTCAGGGGTGACGAGACCGGCGCCCCCGGCCTCGGCGAGGCGGCGCGCGAACTCGTCGACGCCCATGCGGTCCACGAGGTTCCAGTACGTCATCACCAGCACCGCGGCGTCAGTGCGCTGGGTCACCCGTCGGATGATGTCGAAGACGTCGGCCACGTGGAAACCCGCCTGCAGGGCGGCCTGGGTCGCGGCCTGGATCACGGGGCCGTCCATCACGGGGTCCGTGTAGGGCAGGCCCAGCTCGATGACATCGGCGCCGTTGTCCGCGGCGGCGACGACGGCCTCGACGCACTCGTCCACGGACGGGTAGCCGGCCGGCAGGAAGGCGACGAGGCCGGTGCGGCCGGCCGCCTTCGCGGCATCCAGGGCCGCGGCGGTCTTGGAGTGCACGGTCATGCCGGTCACTGCTCCTCTCCGGGGGTCATCTCCTCGAGCGGGTCCTTCTCCTCCGTGGCCGTGCCGAGGCCGAACCAGGCCGCCGCGGTGGCGACGTCCTTGTCCCCGCGGCCGGAGAGGTTCACGATGATGATCCGCTCCTGACCCTCCGGGGCGTCCGGCCCCACGAGGCCCTCGTCCGCCCAGCGGCGGGCCAGGCGCAGCGCGCCGGCCAGGGCGTGGGCCGACTCGATGGCGGGCGTGATGCCCTCGGTGCGCGTGAGCCGGAGGAAGGCGTCCATGCACTCGGTGTCCGAGACCGGCTCGTAGACGGCGCGGCCCGTGTCGTGCAGGAAGGCGTGCTCCGGGCCGACGGCCGGGTAGTCCAGGCCCGCGGAGATCGAGTGGGAGTCGATCGTCTGCCCGTCCTCGTCCTGCATCAGGTACGTGCGGGCGCCGTGCAGCACGCCGGTGCGTCCGAGCGTGATGGACGCGGCGTGGCGGCCGGTCTCGAGGCCCTCGCCCCCGGCCTCGAAGCCGTAGAGCTCCACCTCAGGGTCGTCGAGGAAGCCGTGGAACAGGCCCATCGCGTTGGACCCGCCGCCCACGCACGCCGCGACGGCGTCCGGCAGGCGGCCGGCCTGCGCCAGGATCTGCTCGCGGGCCTCTTCGCCGATCACGGAGTGGAAGTAGCGCACCATGGCGGGGAACGGGTGCGGGCCCGTGACCGTGCCCATCAGGTAATGCGTGGTGTCCACGGAGGCGACCCAGTCCCGCAGGGCCTCGTTGATCGCGTCCTTGAGGGTGCGGGCGCCGATCGCCACGGGGACCACCTCGGCGCCGAGCATCTGCATGCGGGCCACGTTCAGGGCCTGGCGGCGGGTGTCCTCCTCCCCCATGTACACAGTGCACTCCATGCCGAACAGCGCGGCCGCCGTCGCCGTGGCCACGCCGTGCTGACCGGCGCCGGTCTCCGCGATCAGGCGCGTCTTGCCCATGCGACGGGCGAGCAGCGCCTGGCCGATCACGTTGTTGATCTTGTGCGAGCCGGTGTGGTTGAGGTCCTCGCGCTTGAGGAAGATGCGCACGCCGGGGGTGTCCGCGGCGAACCGCGGCACCTCGCTCAGCAGGGAGGGCCGGTTCACGTAGTCCCGGAACAGGGTCCGCAGCTCGGCCTCGAAGGCGGGGTCCTGCCGCGCCTCCTCGTAGGTTCGGGTGAGCTCCTGCAGCGCGGCCATGAGGGACTCGGGCATCCACTGCCCCCCGTAGTCGCCGAAGTAGGGCCCGGCCTGACCCTGATAGGGCCCCTCGAACTCGATCGCGGGCTCGGTGCTCGGACGGTCGGCGCTCATGGCGACCACGCTCCTCGGGTCTGGTTCGGTCAGCGGACGGTGAGGGAGGCGGCGCGGAACGCGCGCAGCGCCTCCTCGGGGGCGCCGTGGCGCACGAGGGCCTCGCCCACGAGCACGACGTCGGCGCCCGCGGCGGCGTAGGCCTTGATCTGCTCCTCGGACTCGACGCCCGACTCGGCGACCCGGACGACGTCCTCGGGCAGCCCGTCGGCCAGCGCGGCGTAGCGGGCCGGGTCGACGTCGAGGGTCTTGAGGTTGCGCACGTTGACGCCGAGGATGCGGGCGCCGGCGGCGACGCCGCGCTCGATCTCCTCGGGCGTGTGGGCCTCCACGAGGGCGTGCATGCCCAGGGACTCGGTGAGCTGCAGGAAGCCGGCCAGCTCGGCGTCGTCGAGGGCGGCCACGATCAGCAGGACGAGGTCGGCCCCGTGGGCGCGGGCCTCGTGGATCTGGTACTCGGTGACGGTGAAGTCCTTGCGCAGGACCGGCAGATCGACGGCGGCGCGCACGGCGTCCAGGTCGGCCAGGCTGCCGCCGAAGCGGCGGGCCTCGGTGAGCACGGAGACGGCGCTGGCGCCGCCGCGCTCGTACGCGCGGGCCAGGGTGGCCGGCTCGGGGATCTCGGCGAGCGCGCCCTTGGAGGGGCTCGACCGCTTCACCGCGGAGATCACCCGGATGCCCGCGGGGTCGGTGCGTCCGCCGTGCAGGGCCGCGTGGGCGTCGCGCGGCGCAGGGGTGGCGGCCACCAGCTCGGCCAGGCGCGCCTCGGGCACGGCACGGCGACGAGGCTCGAGGTCCTCGCGGACGCCGTCGATGATCTCCTGGAGGACGGACACGCGGATCAGTGACCGTGCTGGCCGCGACCCGCGCCGGCCTTGCCGGCGACGATGCCCACGACGACGCCCACGGCCATCAGGGCCACGCCGATCCAGACGACGACGCTCCAGTCGGCGAGCAGGCCGACGCAGCCGGCCACGAAGCCGACGAGCACGAGCGCCACCATGGCCCACGCGCCGGGCGAGTTGCCGTGGCCGGGCAGCTCGAGGTGGGTCGGGTCGTTGAGCACCAGGCCGTCCTCGGTGACGACGACGTCCTCGACGGCGCCGCGGCGGGCGGCGCGACGGGTGGTGGGCTCGGTGTGCGCGGTGTTCGCGGTGTGGCTCATGGCTGTCCCTCACTGAGTGCTTCGGGTGGGTCTGATGATCGGGGCCTGGAGCCGACGGCGTCGGCGCCGGTCCGGCCGGCGGTCACGCGGACGGTTCGGCACCGTGCTCCAGGTAGGCGCGCAGGGTGTTCAGGCG
>NZ_RBLN01000195.1:0-4103 GCF_003989405.1 Micrococcus sp. HSID17227
TGACGTCCTCGCCCGGGTCGTCCGCCGAGCCGTCCGGGCTCGGGCTCGGCGACCCGGCTGTCACGCGCCCCACGTACTCCAAGGAGCAGCTCACCGCGGCCCTGCCGCCGTCCGAGCTCGGCCCGGACGTCACCCTGATCGGCGACTCCGTCTCGCTCTCGGCCGCGCCCACGCTCCTGGAGCAGCTGCCGGGGATGCTGCTCGAGGCGGAGGTGGGCTACCAGATCTGGGACGCCGCGGACGAGATCGAGAAGCTCAAGGCGGACGGCCAGCTGAGCGACGTCGTCGTGGTGGCCCTGGGCGCCAACGGCACCACCCACCGGGGCGACTGGGAGAAGATCCTGGCGGCCGTCGGCGAGGACCGGCTGCTCGTGCTCGTGGTGCCGCACGGCCCGATGGACTGGATCGCGGACGTGCAGGTGCAGATGGAGGCGCAGGCCAAGGCCCACCCGGACCGGATCGTCCTGGCGGACTGGGACGCCGCGGCGAAGCAGCACGTCACGGACTTCTCCGCCGACGGCGTGCACCCCCGCGCCGACGGCCAGGCCATATACGCCCAGCTCGTCCGGCTCACCATCGAGGACCGGCTCGGCACGCGGCGCTGAGCGCGGTGGCCGGGGCGGCACGCGCCCCCACGACGACACCGGCCCGTCACCTCCACGGGGAAGGTGACGGGCCGGCGTCGTGCGCGGTCCGCGGGGACCGGGCGGGTCAGCGCTCGATGTCGCCGCGGATGAAGGCCTCCACGAGCTCGTGCGCCGCGTCGTCGTTGTGCTGCACGGGCGGGGACTTCATGAAGTAGGACGAGGCCGAGAGGATCGGCCCGCCGATGCCGCGGTCCAGGGCGATCTTCGCGGCGCGCACGGCGTCGATGATCACGCCGGCCGAGTTGGGGGAGTCCCACACCTCGAGCTTGTACTCGAGCGAGACGGGGGCGTCGCCGAAGTTGCGGCCCTCGAGGCGCACGAACGCCCACTTGCGGTCGTCGAGCCAGGCCACGTAGTCGGACGGGCCGATGTGCACGTCCTTCTCGCCCAGCTGCGCGGAGGTGTTGGAGGTGACGGCCTGCGTCTTGGAGATCTTCTTGGACTCCAGGCGCTCGCGCTCGAGCATGTTCTTGAAGTCCATGTTGCCGCCCACGTTGAGCTGGTAGGTGCGGTCCAGGGTGACGCCGCGGTCCTGGAACAGCTTGGCCATCACGCGGTGGGTGATGGTGGCGCCGATCTGGGACTTGATGTCGTCGCCCACGATCGGCACACCCGCGGCGGTGAACTTCTCGGCCCACTCCGGGGTGCCGGCGATGAACACGGGCAGGGCGTTCACGAACGCGACGCCGGCGTCGATCGCGGCCTGGGCGTAGTGCTCGGTGGCCAGCTGCGAGCCGACGGGCAGGTAGCAGACCAGCACGTCCGCCTTCGCGTCGCGGAGGGCCTGCGCCACGTCCACGGGCTCGGCGTCCGACTCCTCGATGGTCTCGGCGTAGTACTTGCCGAGGCCGTCCAGGGTGGGGCCGCGCTGGACGGTGACGTCCGCGTGGGGCACGTCCGCGATCTTGATGGTGTTGTTCTCGGAGGCGGTGATGGCCTCGGACAGGTCCAGGCCGACCTTCTTCGCGTCCACGTCGAACGCGGCCACGAACTCGAGGTCGGACACGTGGTAGTCGCCGAACTGCACGTGCATCAGGCCCGGGACCGTGTCCGTGGCCTTCGCCTCGCGGTAGTACTCCACACCCTGGATGAGGGATGTTGCGCAGTTGCCCACGCCGGCGATGGCGACGCGGATGGGATTGGTGGCCACGGTCTGGTTCTCTCCTCGACTGTCCGGAACGGGTGCGGGCACGCGGGGCGCGCACAGGGGGCCCACACCGTTCGGCGGGGCGCTCACCCGGGGATCAACCACGCCAGTCTACGACCGACGACGGCGGCCCCGCCCGTCCGGTGTCCGGGCGGCTTCCTAGGATGGGGGCATGAGACCGGCCCCCGCGCACGCCGCGACCCCCAGCGAGCCGCCCACTCACGCCGCGGACGGCGCCCCGAGCGACGCCGTGACCGCCCCGGGCGCCCCCGCCGGGCGTTCCGCTGACAGCGCACCGTCCGGGACCCTGCCCGCCCCCGGCGAGCGCGGCGGACGCTTCCAGCTCGCCGGCGGCCTCGCGGCGAACGGCCCCGGACGGGGGACCGGCTCCTGGGCCGGGCCCGTGGCGCTGACGGGGCTGCTGGTGGCTCTGGCCGCCGTCGTGGCCGTGCTGCAGAAGTCGCCGTGCCTGCTGCACGGCTGGGGCGCCCCGGACGTCTACTACGCGGGCTGCTATTCGGACTGGGCCGCGCTCTACGGCGGGCGCGGGTTCGCGGCGGACCCGTGGGCGCCGTTCCGGGCGGGCTCCACGTTCGAGTACCCCGTGCTGATGTCCGTCGTGGGCTCGGTGGCGGCCTGGATCACGCAGGCGCTGCCGTTCTCGCCGGAGCAGGGCACGGTGGTGTTCTGGCTCGTGAACCTCGGGTTCGTGGTGGTGCTGTGGGCCGTCGTCGCGGTGCTGACCGTCCGGATGGCGGGGCGTCGGTGGATGGACGGGCTCATGGTGGCCGTGGCCCCGGGGATCGTGCTGGCCGGCACCATCAACTGGGACCTGTGGGCCGTGGCCCTGCTGGCGTGCGGCATGTACGCGTGGTCGCGCGGCCGGTCCCTGACGGCGGGGGTGCTGTTCGGCCTCGGCGCGGCCATGAAGCTGTATCCGCTGCTGATCCTGGGGCCGCTGCTGATCCTGGCGGTGCGCTCGCGGCGGTGGCGGCCGTTCCTGCTCGCGGCCGGGGGCACGGTGGCGGCGTGGGCGGCGGTCAACGTGCCGCTCATGGTCGTGAACGTCCAGGCGTGGTCCGTGTTCTTCACCTTCTCCGGCGAGCGCGGGCCGGGCCTGTCCAGCGTGTGGCACGCGTGGGACGTGACCGCCGCGCAGGCCGGGTGGGCGTTCGTGCCGGAGGACTCCCTGACCCTGCTGGCCTACGGCACCTTCGCGGTGTGCTGCCTCGGGATCTTCGTGCTCGGCGTGCGGGTGCGGCACACCCCGCGGCTGGCCCAGCTGACGTTCCTGGTGGTGGCGGCGTTCGTGCTCACCAACAAGGTGTACTCACCGCAGTTCGTGGTCTGGCTGATCCCGCTCCTGGCGCTCGCCCTGCCGCGCTGGCGGGACTTCTGGGTGTGGCAGACGGTGGAGGCGCTGCACTTCTTCGCCGTGTGGATGTACCTGGCCAAGGGGGTGGCCGAGACCCCGCCGCAGCACTCCATGGACGACTCCGTCTACGTGGCCGCGATCCTCGCCCACATGCTCGCGCTGCTGTGGCTGTGCGGGCGCGTCGTGTGGGAGATGCTGCACCCGGCAGAAGACCTCGTGAAGCGCGACCACGGCGGCCACCCGGACACCGACCCGCTCGCCGGCGCGTACGCCGGCCCGGCCCGGGGGCGCTCAGACCGGCCGGCCGCGGTTCAGGCGTAGTCCCAGCGGTGGATCGGGCAGTCCGGGGACGACGGCGGCGCGGTCCTCCCCTCCGCGGCGGCGCCGCCCTCGCGGGGTGGCGGGCAGACGCACTGCGCCCCGGAGGCGGCCGTGGCCGCCTTCATCTGCTCGCGCCACATCACGTGGGGGTCGGTGGCCGGGTCCGCGGCCGCGCCGGGGTGCGCCGGACGCGCGGCGCCGTCGTCGTGGGCGGGGGCGCGGGCCGCGTCCCCGTCCCGGGTGAAGCCCATCCGCACGATGGCCCAGCCGCCCACGGTCCACGCCACCAGGAGGAAGACCCCCACGGCGACGGCGATCATGATGTCCACGGCGGGCTCCTCCTGCGCTGACGGGGCGGGCGATGCGGCGGGCCCGCTTGCGGGCCAGGGTAGTCGGACGGGGTGGTGGGGGCGGTACGGTCGGGGCATGACCCCCGTGACCCGTGACACCGCCGCCGAGCTGCCCGCCCACCTGCGGGACCTGGCCGAGTTCGTGACCGCCTCGCCCTCCAGCTACCACGCCGCGGAGGAGGTCGCACGCCGCCTGGAGGCCGTCGGCTTCACCCGTCTGGACGAGACGGCCGACTTCCCGTCGGCCCCGGGCGGCTACGTGG
>NZ_RBLN01000196.1:0-4228 GCF_003989405.1 Micrococcus sp. HSID17227
GGCCTGGCCCGCCCCGGCGACACCGTGCTCATGGCGCCCGCCGCGGCGTCGATGGACCAGTTCCGCTCCTACGCGGCCCGCGGCGAGGCGTTCATCGAGGCCGTCGCCGGGCTGATGCGCGAGCACGGCTGGGACGTGCACGACGACGCCGCGCCCGACGCCGACTGACCCGCCGCCCACCCGACCGTCTCGCTTCCCCCGTGAGGAGGGCCATGTCCCCGATCGAGCTCCGCCCGGTGCGCTCCGGCGCGGACGACGACGCCCCCGAGCATCGGGAACGGCTCCTGCGCCGGATGTGGCGGGTCCTCGAGGGTCGCCGCGCCCTCGACCTGTCGGTCCTGCTCATCAGCGGCTGCACCGCCCTGCTCACGGTGCTGGGCCTCGTGATGGTGCTCTCCTCGTCCTCCGTCGAGGCGATCGGCACCGGCGGCGGCTCGTACGCCCTGTTCCTGCGCCAGACCGCCTGGGCGGTGGCGGGCGTGGCGGCCCTGCTCGTGTTCTCGCGCCTGCCGGTGCGCGTCCTCAAGGCGATGGCCTGGCCGGCGTTCGGCGTGGCCGTGATCCTGCTCGCGCTGGTCGCGTTCTCCCCGCTCGGCGTCACCGTGGGCGGCAATCGCAACTGGCTGGGCATCGGGGGGTTCCGGATGCAGCCCTCCGAGGCCGCCAAGCTCGCCCTGGCCCTGTGGGCGGCGGCGGTCCTGGAGCGCAAGCACCGCCTCGTCACCCAGGTGCGGCACGCGCTGATCCCGGTGCTGCCCGGCGGCCTGCTGCTGCTGGGCCTGGTGATGGCGGGCAGCGACCTCGGGACCGCGATCATCCTCGCGATCGTGCTGGCCACGGTGCTGTACGTGGCCGGCACCCACTGGGGGGTCTTCCTCACCTTCCTGGCGCTGAGCGTGCTGGGCATCCTGGCCCTGACCCTCCTCGCCCCGCACCGCATGGTCCGGGTGCAGGCCTGGATGGGGGACTGCTCCGACGCCACCGACCCCTGCTTCCAGCCGGCGCACGGGATGTACGCCCTGGCCTCCGGCGGCTGGTGGGGCGCGGGCCTCGGCCAGTCCCGCCAGAAGTGGAGCTACATCCCGGAGGCCGAGAACGACTTCATCTTCACCATCCTCGGCGAGGAGCTCGGACTCGTGGGCACGCTGGTGGTGCTGCTGGCCTACCTCGGCCTGGCGATCGGCATCTACCGCGTCGCCGCCGGGACCACGTCCACGTTCATCCGCCTCTCGACGTGGGGGATCCTGGCCTGGCTGGTGGGTCAGGCGGCCGTCAACATCGCGATGGTCTCCGGGATCATCCCCGTGGTGGGCGTCCCGCTGCCCTTCATCTCCTATGGTGGTTCCGCGCTCACCCTGTCCTTGAGCGCGGTCGGCATCGTGCTGGCCTTCGCCCGGCACGAGCGCCGCCGTGCCGTCCAGCCGGACGCCCGCCCGCAGGCGGACGAGCCGGACACCGACCCCCTCCCCGTGATCCCCACCCCCGCCCTCCAGGAGCCCCGATGACGCAGACCTCTCATCCCTCCGGACCCCTGCGGGTGGTGCTGGCCGGCGGCGGCACCGCCGGCCACATCTCCCCGATGCTCGCGATCGCCCGCGCCCTGGAGGGCGACGGCGGCGGTCCCGTCGAGTGCACCATGGTCGGCACCGCCTCCGGCATGGAGACGCGTCTCGTCCCCGAGGCGGGCTACGAGCTCGACCTGATCGACCGGGTCCCGATGCCGCGCCGCCCGTCGATGGACGTCGTCCGCTTCCCGGCCCGCATGCGCGCCGCGGTCGCGACGGCGGCCCGGATCCTGCGGGACCGGCGCGCCGACGTCGTCGTGGGTGTGGGCGGCTACGTCGCGACCCCCGTGTACCTCGCGGCGTTCCGGGCCGGTGTGCCCGTGGTGGTCCACGAGGCCAACGCCCGCCCCGGCCTGGCCAACCGCATCGGCGCCCTGCGGGCCGCGCACGTCGGCACCGCCCTGCCGGACACCCGCCTCCGCGGCGCCCGCTGGGTGGGCATGCCGATGCGCCCCGAGATCTCCGGCCTGGACCGGGCGGCCGCCCGCCGTGCCGCCCGTGAGGCCCTCGGCCTCGACCCGGACCGGACCACCGTCGTGGTGACCGGCGGCAGCTCGGGTGCGCTGGCCGTGAACCGCACCGTGCGCGCCGCGCTGGGCGACCTCCTGGACGCCGGTCTGCAGGTATTCCACCTGACCGGTCGGGACAAGGCCCTCACCGAGGACGACGGCAGCCTGCTGGTCCGGGACGGCTACGTCCAGCGGGAGTACCTGGCGGGCATGGAGCAGGCCTACGCCGCCGCCGACCTGATCGTCGCCCGCTCGGGCGCCGGCACGGTCTGCGAGGTGTCCGCGGTCGGCCTGCCCGCCGTCTACGTCCCCCTGCCCATCGGCAACGGCGAGCAGGCGCTCAACGCCCGCCCCGTGGTGGAGGCGGAGGGCGCGCTGCTCGTCCGCGACGACGCCTTCGGGCGCGCGTGGGTGCAGCGTCAGCTGATCCCGCTGGCGACCGACCCTGAGCGTCTCGCGCGCATGGGGGAGGCGGCCGCCCGCTTCGGCGTCCGGGACGCGGACGTCACCATGGCCGGCCTCGTGCGCTCGGCCGCCCAGGAAGGAGCCCGGCGATGAGCCGAGACGAGAGCACCCGTCCCGCGGCCGAGGGCCGCTTCGCCGACCTGGGCCGCGTCCACCTGCTGGGGATCGGCGGCGTCGGCGTGTCGGGGGTCGCCCGCATCCTCCAGGAGCAGGGCGTCGCGGTGTCCGGCTCCGACGCGAAGGACCTGCCCGTGATGCGCGAGCTCGCCGCGGGCGGCGCCCGGATCACGGTCGGCTACGACGCCGCGCACCTCGGCCGGGACGTCACCACGGTGATCGCCTCCTCGATCGCCGGGCCGGGCAACCCGGAGCACGACGCCGCCGTGGCGCGCGGACTGCGCGTGCTGCACCGTTCCGAGGGCCTCGCCCTGGCCATGCGCGGCCACCGGGTGCTGGCCGTCGCCGGCACGCACGGGAAGACCACCACGTCCTCCATGGCCGCCATGGCCTTCTCCGACGCCGGCTGGGACCCCACGTTCGCCGTCGGCGCCGCCGTCGCCGGGCTCGGCACCAACGCCCGGGCGGGCCAGGGCGAGTGGTTCATCGCGGAGGCCGACGAGTCCGACGGCACCCTGGTGAACTACCCGAGCACGGTCGGGATCGTCACGACCGTGGAGGCCGACCACCTGGACCACTACGGGACCGAGGAGGCGGTGCACCAGGTCTTCCGGGACTTCGCGGGCGGGCTGCCAGCCGCCGCCCAGGGCGGGGTCCTCGTGGCCTGCCTCGACGACGCCGGCGCGGCGGAGCTCGCCGCGTGGGCCCGTGACAACGCGGCCGCCGACGTCGTGACCTACGGCACGGCGCCCCGCGACGGCGTGGTGCCGGACCTGCTGGTCACCGACCTCGCGGTGGAGCCGGGCGAGACCGGAGTGGGCCAGCGCGCCACGTTCCGGATGGCGGACGGGCCGGAGCGCACCCTGCACCTGCAGGTGCCCGGCCGGCACAACGCGCTGAACGCCGCCGCCGTGGTCCTGGCCGCCGTCCGGGCGGGCATGGCCTTCGAGGCCGCCGTGCGGGGCGTCGAGGCCTTCCGGGGCACGGCCCGCCGATTCGAGTTCCGTGGCGCCGCGCGCGGCGTGCGGGTCTTCGACGACTACGCGCACCATCCCACGGAGGTGGCCGCCGCGGTCTCCGCCGGCCGTGCCGTGGCCGGTGACGCCCGCGTGCACGTCCTGTTCCAGCCCCACCTGTTCTCCCGCACCCGGGACTTCGCCGCCGAGTTCGCCGCCGCCCTCTCCGGGGCGGACGTGGTGCGCGTGCTGCCCGTGTACGCGGCCCGGGAGGAGCCGATGCCCGGCGTCGACTCGTCCCTCATCGCCTCCCGCCTCACCACGGGTGCCGCCGAGGACCGTGTCGTCGCCGAGGACCGCGCCGAGGCGGTGCGCTCGCTCGCGGCGGGCGCCACGGCCGGCGACGTCGTCCTGACGATGGGCGCGGGGGACGTCACCGCCCTGGGCCCGGACCTGCTGGCCGAGCTCGGCCGGGACGCGGCGCCCGGCGTCGCCCACCCGTGAGGCGCGGCCGCCGGACGCCGCCCCCGGCCGGAACCGACCCCTCCACCGTCGTCCAGTCCCCGGGCCGCACCCCCCCCCGGCGCCGCGCCACCCCCCGCGGTGTCGCGGCCGC
>NZ_RBLN01000197.1:0-3975 GCF_003989405.1 Micrococcus sp. HSID17227
TCGCCCGCGCGTTCCGCGAGGGCTTCGACGCCGCGTTCGCCGACCTGTGCGGGGGAGCGGACGTCTACTACGCCGGCAAGTCCATGCTCACCCTCTCCACCGCCCGCTGGGCGGCCGAGGAGGGCCTGCGCGTGGACACCGCCTCCGGCGGCGAGCTGGCGATCGCGCTGGCCGCCGGCGTCGACCCGGCCCACATCGGCCTGCACGGCAACAACAAGTCGGACGCCGAGCTGCGCACCGCCCTCGAGGCGGGCGTGGGCCGGATCATCGTGGACTCGCTCGACGAGCTCACCCACCTGGCCGCGCTCGCGGCCGAGGTCGGCCGCCGCGCCCCCGTGATGCTCCGGCTGACCCCGGGCGTGCACGCGCACACCCACGACTTCATCGCCACCGCGCACGAGGACCAGAAGTTCGGCCTCTCCCTGGCCCCGGCCTCCACCGACCGGGACGGCAACGTGGCCGGCCGCTCGCCGGCCGCCGTCGCCGTGGCCGCGGCCCTGGCGGCCGAGTCGATCGACCTGCTGGGCGTGCACTGCCACATCGGGTCCCAGATCTTCGAGGCCGAGGGCTTCGGGCTGGCGGCCGGACGCGTGCTCGAGTTCCTCGCCGAGGTCAAGGCCGAGCACGGGGTGGAGCTGGCCGAGCTCGACCTCGGTGGCGGCCACGGCATCGCCTACACGGCCGTGGACGAGCCGCGCCCGGCCGCGGAGATCGCCGACGCCCTCGCCGACGACGTCCAGAAGACCGTCGAGCGCCTCGGCCTGAGGTGCCCGCGGGTCTCGCTCGAGCCGGGGCGGGCCATCTCAGGCCCCGCGGGCCTGACCCTCTACACGGTCGGGGTGACCAAGACCGTGGACGCGGACGCCCCCGACGGCGGCACGGCGGCCCGCCGCTACGTCGCCGTGGACGGCGGCATGTCCGACAACCCGCGTCCCGTCCTCTACGACGCCGACTACACCGCCGTCTCCGCGCGCCGCACCTCGGAGGCCGAGCCGGTGCTCTCCCGCGTGGTGGGCAAGCACTGCGAGTCCGGCGACATCCTCGTCCGCGACGTGTACCTGCCGGCCGACCTGGGCCGCGGCGACCTGCTGGCCGTGCCGGCCACGGGCGCGTACACGCACGTGATGTCCTCGAACTACAACGCGCTGGCCCGCCCGGCCGTCGTCGCGGTCTCCGGCGGGCAGGCGCGGGTGATCATCCGCCGCGAGACGCAGGAGGACCTGTTCGCCCGCGAGGCCGATCCGCGCCTCGCCCGCTGAGGACGCGGGCGCGGCGCACCCGGCCGCCGGCCTCGAGCCCGGGTGGGTCCGTCCCGCTCTGCGGACACCGAGTGTCGCGCGGTGGGACGGGCCGGGGCGCCGCGCTAGATTCGAGGCCAGCCGGGCCGCGCGGTCGCGCGGGCCCGACCCACCCTGGATCACGGAGGACCATGCCCCAGCACACCGACGCCCCCACCGCACTCAAGGTCGCCCTGCTGGGCGGCGGGACCGTGGGGTCCCAGACCGCCCGGATCCTCACCGAGGACGCCGACATCCTGCGGGACCGCGTGGGCGCCGACCTCGAGCTCACGGGCATCGCGGTGCGGGACACGGGCGCGACGCGCGACTGGCAGGCGGACCCGGCGCTCTACACGACCGACGCCGAGGCGCTCGTGGACGGCGCGGACGTCGTCATCGAGCTGATGGGCGGCATCGAGCCGGCCCGCACCCTGATCCTGCGCGCCCTGGCCGCCGGCACGTCCGTGGTGACGGGCAACAAGGCGCTGCTGGCCCAGCACGGCGAGGAGCTGTACGCCGCGGCCGCCGCCACCGGCGCGCAGCTCAGCTTCGAGGCCGCCGTCGCCGGCGCCATCCCGATCCTGCGCCCGCTGCGCGACTCCCTGGGCGGCGACCGCGTCACCCGCGTGATGGGCATCGCCAACGGCACCACCAACTTCATCCTCGACCGGATGGACTCCGAGGGGGCGGACTTCGACGACGCCCTCGCCGAGGCCCAGCGGCTCGGCTACGCCGAGGCCGACCCGACCGCCGACGTCGAGGGCCACGACGCCGCCGCGAAGGCCGCGATCCTGGCGACCATCGCGTTCGGGGCGCCGTACACACTGGACCAGGTGGCCGTCGCGGGCATCACCGCGATCACGGCCGAGGACAACGCCGCCGCCGCGGAGGCGGGCTACGTCATCAAGCTGCTGGCGATCGCCGAGCGCGGCCGCGCCGCCGACGGCGCCGAGGGCGCGGTCCTGCGCGTGCACCCCACCCTGCTGCCGCGGGAGCACCCGCTGGCCTCCGTGCGCGGGGCGTTCAACGCCGTCTTCGTGGAGGCCGACAACGCCGGCGAGCTCATGTTCTACGGTCCCGGCGCCGGCGGCGCCCCCACCGCCTCCGCGGTGATGGGCGACGTCGTCTCGATCGCCCAGCGCATCGTGCGCGGCGGCCCGGCGCGCCTGCGCACCCCCGTCACCGCCCTGCCCGCCCTGGACCCGGCCGAGGCCCACACCTCCTTCATGGTCGTGCTGCGCGCGGCGGACCAGCCCGGTGTGCTGCGCCGCGTCGCCGGGGTGTTCGAGGAGCACGGCGTCTCCATCGAGACGCTGCGTCAGGTCCCATCTGAGCGCGAGGACGCCCCCGGCGCGTCCCTGCGGCTGATCACCCACCGTGCGCGGCAGCGCGACCTCGACGCCACCGTCGGGGCGCTCGCCGCCCTGGACGTCGTCCACGAGGTCGCGTCCGTCCTCCGAGTCGAAGGGAACTGACCCATGGCCCACCAGTGGCGCGGCGTCGTCCGCGAGTACGCCGACCGCCTGCCCGTCACCGAGGACACGCGCGTGATCACCCTCGGCGAGGGCGGCACCCCGCTCATCCACGCCCCCCACCTCTCCGAGCTGGTGCAGGGCACCGTGCACGTGAAGTTCGAGGGCATGAACCCGACCGGCTCCTTCAAGGACCGCGGCATGACCATGGCGATCACCGCCGCCGTCGCGGACGGCGCGAAGGCCGTCGTCTGCGCGTCCACCGGCAACACGTCCGCCTCGGCGGCGGCCTACGCCGCGCAGGCCGGGATCACGTGCGCCGTGCTCGTGCCCGAGGGGAAGATCTCGATGGGCAAGATGTCCCAGGCCGTGGCCCACGGCGCGGAGATCCTCCAGGTGCAGGGCAACTTCGACGACTGCCTCGAGGTGGCCCGCAAGCTGGCCGAGAACTACCCCGTGTTCCTCGTGAACTCCGTCAACCCGGCCCGCATCGAGGGGCAGAAGACCGGCGCGTTCGAGGTCGTGGACACCCTCGGCGACGCCCCGGACTACCACCTGCTGCCCGTGGGCAACGCGGGCAACATCACCGCGTACTGGAAGGGCTACCGCGAGTACGCCGCCCCCTACGTGAACCCGCACGAGGGCGCCTCGGACGCCGAGCTGCCCGCGGTGGCCACGAAGACCCCCGTGATGTGGGGCTTCCAGGCCGCGGGCGCCGCCCCGATCGTCCAGGGCCACCCCGTGACCGACCCGGACACGATCGCCACCGCCATCCGGATCGGCAACCCGGCCTCGTGGGAGCAGGCCGAGGCCGCCCGCGACGAGTCCGGCGGGATGATCGACTCCGTCACGGACGAGGAGATCCTCGAGGCCCACCGCTGGCTCTCCGCGAAGGAGGGCGTGTTCGTCGAGCCCGCCTCCGCCGCCGGCGTCGCCGGGCTGCTCAAGCACCACGCCGCCGGGAACGTGCCGGCCGGCAAGAGCTGGGTCATCACCGTCACCGGCCACGGCCTCAAGGACCCGCAGTGGGCCCTGCGCGGCGCCGACGGCGCCGACGTGACCCCGCGCTCGGTGCCGTTCGACGTGGTCACCGTCGCCCAGGCCCTCGGCCTGAGCTGAGCCATGGCCGCACCGCAGCCGCTGGCGCCCGGGACCGCCGCGTCCGTCTCCGTCCCCGCCACCTCCGCCAACCTCGGCCCCGGCTTCGACAGCAGCTAGGGACATGC
>NZ_RBLN01000198.1:0-4273 GCF_003989405.1 Micrococcus sp. HSID17227
TCATCGTGGTGATGTCCTTTCAAGAGTGCTGTGGAAGGTTCACTCGAAGGCTCCCACGGTGACCGCGTCCGTGAAGGGGACGGTGTTGGCGACCGGGGAGGGTTACACCACTATCAGGGACTCAACTCCGGTTGAACCCGCCCAGTTCCGCTCGGCCCTATTCCAGGACGCCCTCACCACCCACGGGCTGATCGGGTCCATGGGTCAGGTCGGTGCTGCCGGGGACAACGCGGCTATGGAGTCCTTCTTCGCGTTGCTGCAGAAGAACGTGCTGGACCGACGCGACTGGGACACCCGGGACGAGCTGCGGGCCGGGATCATCACCTGGATCGAGCGAACCTACCACCGCCGCCGCCGGCAGGTGCGCCTGGGCCGATTGACGCCGGTCGAGTACGAGTTGATCATGGACCACACGCCCGCAGACGCGGCGTGAAGACGACTGTCACCTACACGTGCACCAGTCCCTCCTTCCTCTGGTGTACAGCCGGCCATCGGGTGAGAATCCAAACATCACCGGCGTGCGCAGGCAGAGGAGACCCACATGAGCCAAGAGCAACCACCACCCCGGCATCGTCTCCATGAACCCCAGCAGATCAAGCAGGCCTTGTTCTCAGACCCTGCTGACGACGCCCCAGCCACCTATCTCTGGTCCAAACCAAAGAGAGGCCGTTGCCGACGCTGTCGACTGCCGATCATCTGGATTTACACCGAACGCGAAGCACCCTGGCCCTTCCAGCCGGAAGAGTACGAGAGCGCTGGATTGCCCCCTAAGGCTCAGTGGCGCCTTCCTCGACGTCGGAAGATCATCGCCATCCAACGCCCCGCAGAACGCCCCACCGACAAGGTGCTCATCCCACACACGCATGTCTGCCCCTTCGATGAGGACTCAGACTCTCCGGCCTTGCTCCGCATCCAGAACGAGCTGCGTGCCAGCCTCGAGGAAAGCGACACGGAGGAGAAGCTCTCCTGAACAAGCAGAATCCCCACTTGGTGGACAACACGGAGCTCACGCTCTGCCACACGGAGGAGGAGCCATCACCAGCTCCCGCCCTGGCCAACGCGATATGTACGCCTAGGCCCGAGGGATTGCAGTACCGCACTAACGCATCACCGCGTGCGGCACTGCGTTAGTGCGGGTTATCCTGCCCTCATGGCACCAGCTCCTGTCACCATCGCGTTCATCGCCTCCAAGGGAGGCGTGGGCAAGACCATGGGAACCATCTGCCTCGCCGCCGCCCTGACCCACACCGGCCACAGCGTCGAAGTCCTCGACGCCGATCCCCAGGGCTCGGCCAGCGAGTGGCTGGAGATCGCAGCCGAAGAACGCCCCACAGGCTCGCCCATCCCCTTCACCTACCGGGCCGTGAACCTCTCCGACCTCAAACGGCTGCGCCCGAGCACGGACTTCGTCGTGATCGACACCCCACCGGGCACCCCCGACGTCCAGTCCGCCGCTGCCGCAGCGGCCGACCTGGTCATCATCCCCACCACTCCCAGCGCCGACGACATCGCCCGCACCTGGGCCACCGTCGACGCCCTGGGCCCCACCGTGCGCCTGGTGGCCCTGCTGAACCAGGCCAACCCCCGCACCAAGCTCTTCACCCAGGTCGTGGACCTGCTGGCCGCCGAGAACGTCCCGCAGCTGGCCACCACGATCCCCACCCGCGAGAGCTTCAAGCACACCCACGGCACCTACCCCACCCGTACCGCGCTCGGCCCCTGGCTCCAGGTCGCCGAGGAGATCCAGGAGATGACCCGCCCGTGAGCACCAAGCCCACCCCCGGCGCCGCCCGCGGACGCCGCACCACCACCCCGGCCACCCCCACCGACGGCCCGGACATGACCCTGGCCTACGCCGCCCACGCCCAGGCAGCCGCCGAGCCCATCAAGGCCACCTCCATCCGCCTACCCGAACGCCTGCACAAGCACCTGCGCCGGCACAGCGTCGAGGTCGGGGTGCCCATGTCCCAACTGATCATCCAGGCCATCGAAGCCAAGTACCCCGAAGACTGACCGCAATACCGCAGTGCCGCGCGCATGAATGAGGTAGTGCGGTACTGCGTTAGAGACGCCTCTTCCCATGTCTGACTAAGAGCGATACGCACTGAGTAGCTGCCGGTTGACCATCCAGGAGCCGGGGGATACTGAAAGGCCTCCATCCCTCAATCGACCAAGTCAGGGGAGGTCTCTGGACGGGAGAACAGATAGTTCACTCAGCCGCGCGGCGCAAGAACGAACTCGCCACAACGGACCGAACGCAAGCAGACGGAGTGAGCATCGAGGGGATGTGCAGTGGACCACGGAGAAGACCGCTTCCCGCTGGGATACCCCACCACATACTTCATCCTCCAGGTCAGCTAAGCCCGACCCCGGCGGGGAACGTCCACCTCCCCTCCTGTTGCTGCCACCGCATGACAGGGGGCCTCGCCTGCAACTTGTGTGATGTACAGCACGCAGATAGGCTTCGATGCGTCAGATGACAAGCTGAATATTGGAGGGGATTATTTTCGATCGACGTCAAGCCATGCGTGGTCTTTCGGGAGCGTTGGTTTCTGGGGGTCTGATTGCAGTCGCTGCGCCGACTTTGGCGGGCGCCGGGCAGCCGATTGGACGGCCGCCTCATGCTGGGCGACGGCCGCCTCAGTCGGCGTGGCGCAAGCCGCAGTCCTCCTACACGGAAGATGAGCAGCTCGACATGATTCTGAGGGCGCTGGATTCGATGCCTGAAGAGCTTAAGCGAGCTGATCCTCACACATACCCGGGATACAGCGAGAAAATCGCGCCTTACCTTGAAGGCCTCACGACAATTCAGACTCCAGTGGATTCATCTGGCGACGCTGAGGCAAGTCCAGCGTTTAATGTTTTTGGATGCTCGCTGGCGCTTGGCAATTTCGTCGTTCAGTTCGGGTTCCCCGTATTCAAGATCATTGCTTGGATTAAGAAGGCGCGGAGCCTTTGGGGCGGAGTTAGCGGCATTTGGCGTGCAATTCGTTCCGGTCAGGCTGCCGCTGAGATCGGTGAGGATGCCGTGAATGTTCTCTCCGAACTCCTGGGGGTTCCCGGGCTTGTGGAGGCTTGCCTGAGCTGATGTCAGGGCTAATCCCAAACAGGGGGAGGGGTTCCTTTCCGAAGGAAGGGGGCCCCTCCCATGTCGTTCCTATTTCCTTGGCCGTAGGGGGACACTTGTCTACTGCGGCGCTACTGTCCCCGGTGGTCTGGTTGTTTTGGTGGCTGTTGAGCAAGCTCCTCTCCAGCCCTTTGAGCGGATCTCTTTCCCTTGCCCTCACTGCTGCTGCTGTAGTGGTTAGTTCTATTGTCGTGACTTTGTGTGAGCGGCCCTTTACTGTTTCTGCTGGTCACTCAGACCCAGGCGGGTGGGGCTATGCAATTTGGGGGTTCGTTATTCCCCCACTTGTGGGGGCAATGGTGGGGTGGTTCGTTTCTCCGGGTCACGCTGCGTGCGGAGCTATCGCGATGTTCACAGTCTTTGGGACTGAAGCATTGTTATTAAAGACGTGGCGGCCCGGTATGAGTGATGAGGAAATTCGGCAAGCTTGGAGCAAGGCCAAGAAAATGACGGAGGAAATGGCCGCTGAAGATCGAATCGAGAGGGGATGGCTGACGCCGCCCAGGAAGTGGAATGATCAGTAGGTTCAGTGTGTCCCATGCCCATTTTGACAGCGATGTCAGCGCTATAACCGCACCACCGCGCTACCGCAGCACCGCACGGGTGAATGCGGTACTGCGGTACTGCGTTAGTTGCACTACTTCCCCGGTCTGACCACGGGTGATGTGTGCTGGGCGCTGCCGATGGGTCGCGCGTGGACCGGGCGGAAGTGAAATCCCCTTGCCCCCTATTGACCAAGACAAGGGCGGGGTGACCATACCCGGACAGGAGAACAGGCGGCTCACTCACCGTCGCGGCCCTCGAAGAAGAACACCGCGACGGGTCTCACCCTACGGAGAAGAACCGGCCCGGACCACGGGTATCCACAGGGCGTGGGCCGTTCAGGGCTGGCCGGTCTCGGTGGTGTTGAGGGCCTTGTAGATCGTGGTCCGGGAGACTCCGAACGCGCGGGTCACCACGGCCTGGACCGCGGCGGTCTTCTCCTGGTCTAGCTTTGTCACAGGCTGACCCCGTCCAGGCGGGTATACCCACTAGGCGCATGTGTCAGAGCCAGTTGGGTGCTGCTGGACAGAGGTGCCAGGGTGCGATCTTGCTTGACAGGGTTGCCCATCATCGCGCTCGACGGATTCGTCGATCCGGCCTTCT
>NZ_RBLN01000199.1:0-4258 GCF_003989405.1 Micrococcus sp. HSID17227
GTCAACCACCTCTCCGACGCGGACGTCGAGGCCCTCGCCGGCACCTGGACCGGCTGGGACCGCGCCTCGGCCACCGGCACGCCCGGCACCGTGGCCGGCTGCCTGCCCGCGTGCGACCTGTCCACCCTCGCCTTCGTCGGCCTGCTCGTCGGCGCCGGCTTCGCCACCGGCGCCGAAGTCATCCAGTACTTCGTGGGCTTCGGCTGGATCGGCGTCGTGGGCGCGGGACTGGCCGGCCTGCTCGTCACCGCCGGCGGCGCCGTCATCCTCCAGCTGGGCAGCGTGTTCCTCGCGGCCGACCACAAGGTCGTCTTCCGCAGCGTCTCGCACCCCGTGATGGCCCGGATCCTGGACGTCGTGGTGACGGTGACGCTCTTCGCGATCGGCGTCGTCATGCTCGCCGGGGCGGGCTCGACGCTCGCCCAGCAGTTCGGCTGGCCGACGTGGGCGGGCTCCACCCTGATGACCCTGCTCGTGCTCGTGACGGGCATGCTGGACGTGGAGAAGGTCTCCGCGATCATCTCCCTGATCACGCCCCTGGTGGTCGTCGCGGTCGTGGCCGGGTTCGTCCACGTCCTGGTCACCCGCGACGGCGGCTTCACCGCCCACGAGTCCCTCGCCGTCCAGGCCACCACGCCGGTGGACCCGTGGTGGCTGTCCTCGGTCAACTACTTCGGCCTCGTCGTCGTGATGGCCGTGTCCATGTGCCTCGTGATCGGCGGGTCCATCACCCACCCCCGGGAGGCGTTCCTCGGCGGCCTCACCGGTGGCCTGATGTACACCGCCCTGCTCCTGATGGCCTCCACGCTGCTCTACCTCGGCTACGCCGAGATCGGCCGCGCCGACGTCCCCATGCTGCGGCTGTTCGCCTCGATCGCGCCCTGGCTGGGCTGGGCGATGGTCGTGGTGATCTACCTGATGATCTTCAACACCGCGATCGGCATGTTCTACGCGCTGGGACGCCGCCTCACGGCCGACCGCCCGGGCCGCTACCGGCCCGTGTTCGCCGGCGTCACGCTGCTGGCCTTCGCGGTGAGCTTCGTCGGCTTCGGCGACCTGATGAACGTCGTCTACCCGGCGCTGGGCCACCTGGGGATCGTGCTCGCGCTCGTGCTCCTCGTCTGGTGGCTCACCCACCGCCGGCAGATCTCCGCCGAGTCGGGGCTGCGTCTGCGCCTGCTCGCGCTGCTCCGCCTGCGTGAGCATCCGGAGAAGACCTTCACGGCCCAGCACGCAGTGCAGCTGCAGGAGGCGGTCGGGGACTCCGTGGCGGCCCCGGACGCGGTGACGGAGGCCCTCGAGGACGAGGTCGCCCAGGTGCTCGAGGAGGACGACGCGCTCACCTCCGGAGGGGCGCGCCCCGGTCCCGACGCCGGGCCCGAGCGTCCGGCAGGCGGCAGCCACTCCGCCTGAAACCGCGTGCCCGGCCGGGCACGGCGTCTCGGAGCGGCCCTGCGGCCGGGCCGGGGCGCCGTCGCCGTAGGATGGGGTGGCCGGCCGTGCCGCCGGCCCCGTCCGCGCCGCCCGAGGGCCGGCGCCCCATCCCGACTGCGTGAGGACTCGAACCGCCGTGAGCCAGACCCCCGACAGCGCCGTGCCGGCCACCCCCAGCATCCCCGCCGACGCGGAGTACTCGTTCCGTGACGTGGAGGCCCGCTGGGCCGGGTACTGGGAGCAGGCCGGGACGTTCGCCCCGCGCGAGGACGGCTCCGAGACCCGCACCGTGGTCGACATGTTCCCGTACCCGTCGGGCGACCTGCACATGGGGCACGCCGAGGCGTTCGCGATGGGCGACGTCGTCGCGCGCCACTGGATGCAGCGCGGCTTCGACGTGCTGCACCCCATCGGCTGGGACTCCTTCGGCCTGCCGGCCGAGAACGCCGCCATCAAGCGCGACGCCCACCCGGCCGAGTGGACCTACGCGAACATCGAGACGCAGAAGCGCTCCTTCCAGCGGTACGGCATCGCCGTGGACTGGTCCCGTGAGCTGCACACCTCGGACCCCGAGTACTACCGGTGGACCCAGTGGCTGTTCCAGCAGCTGTACCGCAAGGGCCTGGCGTACCGGAAGGACTCCCCGGTCAACTGGTGCCCCCAGGACCAGACGGTGCTCGCCAACGAGCAGGTCGTGGACGGCCGCTGCGAGCGCTGCGGAACCGAGGTCACCAAGCGGACCCTGAACCAGTGGTACTTCCGCATCACCGAGTACGCGGACGCGCTGCTGGACGACATGGACCAGCTCACCGGCCACTGGCCCGAGCGCGTGCTCGCCATGCAGCGCAACTGGATCGGCCGCTCCGAGGGCGCCCACGTCGACTTCCAGGTCGAGGACGGCCCCGTCGTCACGGTCTTCACCACCCGGCCGGACACGCTGCACGGCGCGACCTTCATGGTGGTCGCCGCCGACGCGCCGCTGGCCGCCGAGCTCGCCGGCGACGACGTGCGGGCCGAACTCGAGGCGTACCGGGAGGACCTGAAGAAGGTCTCGGACATCGACCGCCAGGCCACGGACCGCCCGAAGAGCGGCGTGTTCCTGGGCCGCCACGCCGTGAACCCGCTGACCGGTGAGCGCCTGCCGATCTGGGCCTCGGACTACGTGCTGGCCGACTACGGCACGGGCGCCATCATGGCCGTGCCGGCCCACGACCAGCGCGACCTCGACTTCGCCCGCGCCATGGGGCTGCCCGTGCGCGCCGTGCTGGACACCGGCGAGGAGGACCCGGCCGTCTCCGGCGTCGCGACGACCGGCGAGGGCATCCTGGTGAACTCCGGGGAGCTCGACGGCCTGGACAAGACCGCGGCCATCGCGCGGGCCATCGAGATCGTGCAGGAGCGCGGCACCGGCCGGGGCACCACCACGTACCGGCTGCGCGACTGGCTGCTCTCCCGTCAGCGCTTCTGGGGCACCCCGATCCCCGTGGTCCACTGCCCGGACTGCGGCGAGGTGCTCGTGCCGGAGGACCAGCTGCCGGTCACCCTGCCGACCGACCTCAAGGGCGAGCAGCTCGCCCCCAAGGGCCAGTCGCCCCTGGCCGCGGCGACGTCGTGGGTCGAGGTGGACTGCCCGCAGTGCGGCGGCCCCGCGCGACGGGACACCGACACCATGGACACGTTCGTGGACTCGTCCTGGTACATGCTCCGCTACGCGTCCCCGAACGACGACGCCCGCGTCTTCGACCCCGAGGCCCTGCGCCGCTGGCTGCCCGTGGACCAGTACGTGGGCGGCGTGGAGCACGCGATCCTGCACCTGCTGTACGCCCGCTTCTTCACCAAGGCCCTGCACGACCTCGGCCTGGTGCCCTTCACCGAGCCGTTCCGCGCCCTGCTCAACCAGGGCCAGGTGCTCAACGACGGCAAGGCCATGTCCAAGTCGCTGGGCAACGGCGTGGACCTGGGCGACCAGCTGGACCAGTTCGGCGTCGACGCCGTGCGCCTGACCATGGTGTTCGCCTCGCCGCCCGAGGACGACGTGGACTGGGCCGACGTCGCCCCGGGGGCCGCCGGCAAGTTCCTGGCCCGCGCGTGGCGCCTGGCCCGCGACGTCCGCGCGACGGGCACCCCGGCCGGCACGGACCCGGCGGACGGGGCCGTGGCCCTGCGCCGGGTGACCCACCGGACCGTGCACGAGGCCCAGCAGCTGCTGGACGACGGCAAGTTCAACGTGGTCGTCGCCAAGACGATGGAGCTGGTCAACGCGGCCCGCAAGGAGATCGACGCGGGTGCCGGCGCGGCCGACCCAGCCGTCCGCGAGGCCGCCGAGGCCGTGGCCGTGCTGCTCTCCCTCGTGGCGCCGTACACGGCCGAGGACATGTGGGTGCTGCTCGGCCACGAGCCCTCCGTGGTCCGCGCCGGCTGGCCCGCGGTGGACGAGGCGCTGCTGGTCGAGGACACCGTCACGGCCGTCGTCCAGGTCAAGGGCAAGGTCCGCGACACCCTCGAGGTGCCCGCGGACATCACCGCCGAGGACCTCGAGGCGCGCGCCCGCGCGTCGCAGAAGGTGCGGAACTTCATCGGGGACGCCGAGATCGTCAAGGTGATCGTGCGGGAGCCCAAGCTCGTGAACCTGGTGATCCGCTGACCGCGTGAGACCGGCCCCGACCGAGCCGGGGGAGAGGAGGCAGGCCGTGGCGAGCATCGAGCAGTGGCGCGACGACGCGCTCGTCCGCCTGCGCTCCCGCCGCTCCCAGCTGGCCGGGCGGGCACGCTACGGGCTGCGCCCGCCCCGCCGGGACCGCACGGCCGTCGTCACGGACTCGGC
>NZ_RBLN01000200.1:0-3857 GCF_003989405.1 Micrococcus sp. HSID17227
TCGCGCCGGGGCGGGCGGCCTCGGCCGCGGCCGCACCGGTGGACGGTGGGACGGCGAGGGTCTCGGTGCCGGCGACGGGCGCGGAGCCCTCACCGGACTCGCCGGCCTCGCCGATGGTGATCAGCGGGCTGCCGACGTCCATCGTCTCGCCCTCGGCGCCGTGCAGGATCAGCACGGTGCCGGCGTACGGGCTCGGCACCTCGACGAGGGCCTTGGCGGTCTCGACCTCGACCATGGGCTGGTCGACGGCCACGGTGTCGCCCTCGGCGACGAGCCAGCGGACGATGTCGGCCTCGGTCAGGCCCTCGCCCAGGTCGGGCAGCAGGAAGGTGTTGCTCATGCGCGGGCCTCCTCGGCGTCCAGGTCCCAGTTCAGGTCGTCGATCGCGTCCAGGATGCGGTCGATGTTCGGCAGGTGGTGCTCCTCGAGCTTCGGCGCGGGGAACGGGATGTCGAAGCCGGTCACGCGGCCCACGGGCGCCGCCAGCGAGTGGAAGCAGCGCTGCTGGATCCGGGCCACCAGCTCGGAGGCCACGGACGCGAAGCCCTGCGGCTCGGCGACGACGACGGCGCGGCCGGTCTTGGCGACCGAGGCGGTCATCGTGTCCTCGTCCAGCGGGTTCACGGTGCGCAGGTCCACGACCTCCACCGCGAGCCCCTCCTCCGCGGCCGCGTGGGCGGCGGCGAGGCAGGTGGGGACGGAGGGGCCGTAGGAGACGAGGGTGACGTCCGTGCCCTCGCGGACGACGGCGGCGCGCGCCCAGGCCTCGCCGTGCTCCTTCTTGTCCTCGACGCGGGCCCAGCCCTCCTCGAACTCTTCGCGCAGCTGGTCGAGGTCGAGCTCGGCCTTGGTCCAGTACATCTTCTTGGGCTCCATGAAGACCACCGGATCGTCCAGACGGATGGCCGAGCGCAGCATCATGTACGCGTCCTTCACCGAGGCCGGGGTGTACACCTTCAGGCCCGGGGTGTGCGCGTAGTAGGACTCGGAGGAGTCGCAGTGGTGCTCCACGCCGCCGATGCCGCCGCCGTAGGGGATGCGGATGGTGATCGGCATGGGCGTGGCGCCCTTGGTGCGGTTGCGCATCTTGGCCACGTGCGAGGCGATCTGCTCGAAGGCCGGGTATGCGAACGCGTCGAACTGCATCTCGATCACGGGGCGGGCGCCGCCGAGGGCCATGCCCACGGCCATGCCCGCGATGCCGGACTCGGCCAGCGGGGTGTCGAAGCAGCGCTCCTCGCCGAAGCGCGCGGTCAGCCCGTCCGTGATGCGGAAGACACCGCCGAGGGTGCCGACGTCCTCGCCGAACACCACCACCATGTCGTCGGCGGCCATCTCGTCGGCCAGCGCCGCGTTGAGCGCGGCGGCGAAGGTCAGGGTCGCCATGCTCAGGCCTCCTGGTTCTCGGAACGGGACAGCTCCTCGGCCAGCTGCGCACGCTGGGCGGCGAGCTGCGGGGTCTGCACGGAGTAGACGTGGTCGAACAGCTCGAGCGGATCGAGCTCCGTCTCGGCGTTCATGGCGTCACGCAGCTGCTGCGCGACGTCCTCGGCGTCGCGGGCGATCTGGGCCGAGACCTCCTCGGTGAGGGCGCCGGTGGACTCGAGGTAGGCGGTCATGCGGCGCAGCGGGTCGCGCGCCTCCCACTCCTTCACCTCGGCGTCGTCGCGGTAGCGCGAGGGGTCGTCCGTGTTGGTGTGCGCCTGCATGCGGTAGGTGTCCGCCTCCACGAGGAAGGGGCCCTGGCCCTGCCGGCACAGCTCCACGGCGCGGCCCAGCACGGCCAGCAGGGCGCCGAGGTCGTTGCCGTCCACGCGCTCGCCGGCCAGGCCGTAGCCCACGGCCTTGTGGGCCAGGGACGGGGCGGCCGACTGCTTGGCGAACGGCACGGAGATGGCGAACTTGTTGTTCTGCACGAAGAAGATCACCGGCAGCTTGAACACGGCCGCGAAGTTCAGCGCCTCGTGGAAGTCGCCCTCGGAGGTGCCGCCGTCGCCGACCATGGCCAGGCACACGACCTCCTCGCCGCGCAGGCGGGCGGCCTTGGCCATCCCGACGGCGTGCAGCATCTGGGTGGTCAGGGGCGTGGACTGGATGGAGACGTGGTGCTTCTGGGGGTCGTAGCCCTGATGCCAGGTGCCCTGGTAGGCCACCATCACCTCGAGCGGCGGGACGCCGCGGGCGATCACGGCCACGGTGTCGCGGTAGGTCGGGAACAGCCAGTCGTGCTCGCCCAGGCAGACGGCGGCGGCGACCTCGGAGGCCTCCTGGCCATGCGAGGACGGATAGACGGCCATGCGACCCTGGCGCACCAGGGCGTAGGCCTGGTCGTTGACGCGGCGGCCGATGACGAGGTGGCGGTAGGCGGCCAGCAGCTCCTCGTCGGAGGGCAGGGGATACTCGTGGCCGGGCTCGGTGCCCTGCTCCTCCGGGGCCAGCAGAGTGCCGTCCTCGCCGATCAGCTGGATGCGGCGGGCGGCGGGGAGCAGGTACTCCTCGAGGGAGATGCCGAAGGCGGCGCCGGCGTTCGGGCGGGTCTCGGCCTCGTCGGTCCGGGCGGCCCCGGGCACGGCGGGGGTGGGGTCACTCATGGCGGGTCCTCTCGATCTGTGGCCTTCAGTGTGCCCAAGAGGGTCAATGTGTCGCTCGCCCGCCCGGGATCACGAGACAATCGGGTGCAAACCAGGCACTCCATCGGACGAACTGCTATGGTGACTCGTGCCACGTAGACGGTCCGCCGCCGCGTGGCCGACCCCGTCCGCCCCGCCCCAGGAGGAGCCATGGCCGCCGAGCCGCTGGACCGCGTGGACCGCGCGATCGTCCGCGAACTGACGCAGGACGGGCGGATGTCCGTCGCGGCCCTGGCCGAGCGCGTGCACATCTCCCGCGCGCACTGCTACTCGCGTCTGAACCGCCTGCAGGACGCGGGCGTGATCACAGGCTTCACCGTGCGGGTCGACCCCGTCAAGGTCGGCTTCGGGGCCTCCGCCCACGTGACCATGAAGCTGCGTCAGCACGACTGGCGCGAGCTGCGCGCCACGCTTCTGGCCATCCCCGAGGTCTCCCACGTCTCCCTCGTGGGCGGGAACATGGACGTGATCCTGCTGGTCCGCGCGCGGGACACCGCCGACCTGCGCCGTGTGATCTTCGACGAACTGCAGACCCTGCCGAGCGTCGTCGACACGCAGACGTACATGGTCTTCGACGACCAGGCCTCCGGGCAGACCATCCCCCCGGACGAGACCGCCGACTGAGCCGATGGTCCGGCGCCCCGGTCAGCGGGGGCGCACGACGACGGGCGGCGGGTCCGCCACAGCCCCAGGCCCGCGCGGCAGCACCGCGGCGAACACGACCGCTCCGACACCGCAGACGACCGCGAGGGAGCCGACGCCGACGGCCAGCCCGGCCGCGGCGGTCGCCCCGGAGAGCAGCAGCGGCCCGGCGAGCATCCCCGCGTCGGACATCGAGCGCCACAGACCGAGGAACGGGGCGCGCGCGTTCGGCGGCGAGTGGTCCGCCCCGAGGGTCATCACGATCCCCGCGCCGAAGCCGTTGCCGATGCCCAGCAGCACCGCCGCCGCCGCGAACGCCGTCGGCTCCCGGGTGAGGCTGATCGCCAGGAACCCCGCCCCCAGCAGGGTCAGGCACGGCACCGCCACAGCGCGCCGGCCGAAGCGGTCCATGAGCCGACCCGAGGGGTAGAAGAGCAGCAGGTCCGCCGCGCCGGCCAGGCCGAAGACGAGCGACGCCGTCGCCGCGTCCAGGCCCAGGTGCGTGGCCCACAGCGGGATGACGGCGTTGCGCGCCGCGCGGGCGGCGGAGACGGCCACGACACCGAAGCCGGCCACGCACCTGGG
>NZ_RBLN01000201.1:0-4072 GCF_003989405.1 Micrococcus sp. HSID17227
TGGCGCCCACGGTCTCGACGATGCCGCTGAGCTCGTTGCCGGCGACCGTGGGGAAGTCGTCGGGGGCGATGGCCTTGAAGTCGCCTTCGCGATGCATCGCGTCGACGGGGTTGAGGCCGACCGCGCGGGTGCGGATCAGCACCTCGCCGGCGCCGGCCGTGGGGGCGGGGACGTCGGTGAGGGCCATGGCCTCACGGCCACCGTAGGACTGGAGGACGAGTGCTCGCATGCCGCCGAGCCTAGGCGCGCCGACCCGGAGTGCCGAGCCCTGTTCGCCGTCGTCGATCACGCAGGTCGGGCTCGGCGACTTCCGGCGTGATCATCCCCACGGCCACCCGTGACGCGGGTACGCTGATCGCTGTTCCACGTCACAGCGCTCTCGCTCGACTCGTCTCACCCGCACGGAGGCCTCACCCATGTCGTCCCGCATCCACCACCCCGGCCTCCGGTCGAAGGTGATGTCCGCCGCGGAGGCGGCGGCGTTCATCCAGCACGGCACCACCGTGGGCATGAGCGGGTTCACGGGGTCCGGCTACCCGAAGGCCGTGCCGACGGCGCTGGCCGAGCGGGCCAAGGAGCTGCACGCGCGCGGCGAGGAGTTCCGCATCAACCTCCACACGGGGGCGTCCACCTCCGCGGAGATGGACGGTGCGCTGGCCGAGGCGGACGCCGTCGCGCTGCGCACCCCGTTCCAGTCGGACCCGACGATGCGCGCCAAGATCAACGCGGGCGCGATCGAGTACATCGACACACACCTGTCCCACCTGGCGCAGACCGTGTGGAACGGCTTCTACGGGCCCATGACCACCGCGGTGATCGAGGTGTCCGGGATCCGCGAGGACGGCCGTCTCGTCCCCAGCTCCTCCGTGGGCAACAACAAGTCCTGGATCGACCTGGCGGATCAGGTGATCCTCGAGGTCAACTCGTGGCAGAGCGAGGACCTCGAGGGTCTGCATGACGTCTACTACGGCACCGCGCTGCCCCCGCACCGCACGCCGATCATGCTCACCCACCCCGCGGACCGCATCGGTGAGACGTACCTGCGGTGCGATCCGGCCAAGGTGGTGGCCGTCGTCGAGACCCACGCCCCGGACCGCAACTCCCCCTTCAAGCCCGCCGACGCGGACTCGATCGCGATCGCCCAGCACCTCGTGGAGTTCTTCGAGCACGAGGTGGCCCAGGGCCGGTACGACGAGCGACTGCTGCCGCTGCAGTCGGGCGTGGGCAACATCGCGAACGCGGTGATGTCCGAGCTGGTGAAGTCCCGGTTCACGGGCCTGTCCGCGTTCACCGAGGTGGTGCAGGACGGCATGCTCGACGCCCTGGACTCCGGCACCCTGGCGACCGCGTCCGCGACCGCGTTCTCCCTGTCCACCGAGGCCGCCGAACGGTTCAACGACAACGCCGCGAAGTATCGGGACAAGCTGATCCTGCGCACCCAGGAGATCTCCAACCACCCCGAGCTCGTGCGTCGCCTCGGCATCCTCGCCATGAACGGCATGCTCGAGGCCGACCTGTACGGCAACGTGAACTCCACGCACCTGATGGGCACGAAGATGATGAACGGCCTCGGCGGCTCCGGCGACTTCGCCCGCAACGCGTTCACCTCGTTCTTCCTCACCCCCTCCACGGCCAAGGGCGGGGACATCTCCTGCATCGTGCCGATGGTCTCGCACGTGGACCACACCGAGCACGACGTGCACGTGGTGGTCACCGAGCAGGGGCTGGCCGACCTGCGCGGCCTCTCCCCCAAGCAGCGCGCCCGCACGATCATCGACACGTGCGCGCACCCGGACTACAGGGAGCAGCTGCGGGACTACTTCGACCGCGCGATGCGCGGGTCGGACGGCCTGCACACCCCGCACCTGTTGGGCGAGTCCCTGTCCTGGCACCAGCGCTTCCTCGAGACCGGGACGATGCGTCAAGGCTGACGGCCCGCCGGACCGGACACCTGCGGGACACCTGCGACGGGGCACCCTACAGTGGGCCGCGCCTCGCGGCAGGGTGAGATCACGCCGGCTCCGGGCACGTGCCCGGAGCCGGCCCAGGGCCGCAGGACCGGCGACGGCGTCAGCCGCGCCCGCCCTGCTCCCGCTCGGGGATTCCCGCGGCCCACAGGGCGGCCGCGATGAGGGCGGGCTGGCCGAAGAGCCGCGCCAGGCGGCGACCGTCCGTGTCCAGCCCGAAGCCGTCCTTGCGCTCGGCGTACTGCCCGATGTTCCCGGGGTAGATCGCGGTGTAGAAGGCCGCCAGGGCGGTGCCGGTCAGGCGGCGCTGCCCGGGGAGCGCCAGCAGAGCGGCCCCGAGGCCGATCTCGGCCACGCCGGATCCGAGCACCACGAGGTCCGCCGGGAGCGGGACCCACGAGGGCACCTGGGCGCGGAACTCACGGCGTGCCACGGTGAGGTGGGACAGCCCCGCGGCGGTCATGAACCCGCCGAGGCCGAGGCGGGCGGCGGTCTGGGAGAGGGGGACAGGCTGCCGGTGCTTCGTCATCACGCCTCCCCGAGCTCGAGGACGACGTCGATGTTGCCCCGGGTGGCGTTCGAATAGGGGCACACCTGATGCGCCTGCTCCATGAGGGCGCGGGCCTGATCCGCGGGGACATTGGGGAGCACGACCTCGAGGGTGACCTCCAGGCCGAAGCCCTCACCCTGGCGGCCGATGCCCACGCGCGCGCCGACGGAGGAGTCGGTGATGTCGGCACGGGAGGCACGGGCGACCATCTGCAGGGCCGAGTGGAAGCACGCGGCGTAGCCGGCGGCGAACAGCTGCTCGGGGTTGGTGCCCTGGCCGGAGCCGCCCATTTCGGTGGGCACGGCGAGGTCGAGGTCGACCCGCCCGTCGGTGGTGCGGACATGGCCGTCGCGGCCGGCGCCGGTGCTGAGCGCCTCGGCGGTGTAGATGGTCTCCATAGGAGGTCCTTTCATCCGCCCGCCCCGTGCGGGACGAGTCGGCTCCAGCCTGCCACCCTGTTAGGTCGCGCGCAACCAAGTCGCTCCCCAGCGACCACTAGAATCGCTTCCATGGATGCCGCGCCGACCCCCAGCCTCGCCCTCGAGGACCAGCTCTGCTTCGCCCTGCACCGGGCGGCGCGCGCCGTCACGCGCGGCTACGGCCCCCTGCTGTCCCGCCTCGGCCTCACCTACCCTCAGTACCTCGTGATGCTCACCCTGTGGCAGGCGGAGGGTGACGCCTCGGCCGAGACGGAGGCGTCGACACCGGACGCCGGGGCGCTGGGAGTCGGCGCGCTGCGGGACCGGCTCGGCATGGACAACGGGACGATCACACCCCTGGTGCGGCGCCTGGCCGGCATGGGGCTCGTCACGCGGGAGCGCGACGTCCACGACGAGCGACGCGTGCTGGTCCGGCTGACGGACGAGGGGCGAGCGCTGCGGGCGTCCGCCCGGACGGTCCCGGTGGACGCCCTCACCCGGATCCCCCTCGACACCACCGAGCGCCAGGTCCTCATGGACCTGCTGAACCGGATCACCGAGGCCGCCGGGCCGCGCTGAGACGGCGGGAGCGGCCCGCGCGGAGCGCGGGTCAGCGCACCCGGTCCAGGATCGCCCGAGCGACGGCATCCGCCTCACGCTCGGGCAGCCAGTGGTCCGCGTCGAGCTTCACGAACCGGTACTCCCCCGCCACCTGCCCGGCCGTGAGCTCGGCGGCCCGCGGCCCCAGGGCCGCGTCCCGGGTGCCCCACACGTACGTGGTGGGGACCGTCACGGGCGCGCTGCGCGTGGTGGTCACCAGATCCGGGTTCGCCCGATACCAGTTCACCGGGCCGCGCAGGCTCTGCGGGGTGGAGAACCGGCGGGCGTAGTGCTCCGCCCCGGGGACCTGCCCCCGTTGCAGCAGGGAGCCCAGCCGTCGGGCGAGGATTCGTTCGGGGAGGGCCGGCGCCTGGAAGGCGGCGATGTACCAGCTGCGGCGCAGCTGGTCCGGGCCGCGCAGGGCGCGGGCCAGGGCGGCCGGGTGCGGCGTGGACAGGACCGTCAGGGACGCGACGCGCTCGGGGTGGGCGGTGGCCAGAGATCGGAAGAGCGTGGGTGGGGGAGAGAGGGGCTGC
>NZ_RBLN01000202.1:0-4061 GCF_003989405.1 Micrococcus sp. HSID17227
GCGTGAGGCGCTGGCCGTGTGGGTGAACCACTACAACTACCATCGGCCTCATACCTCCTGCGGGGACGCCCCTCCGGCCTCGTTGGCACCGGCCCGAGTCAACAACGTCATGCCCTCCTACACCTAGGCGGGGGTGCGGGCGCGGCCGGGCGTGCGTCGCATCGGCGACGCGCCGGCCGGCCGGACTAGGCTGGCCCCCATGACCACCCCCGCGCCTCCCGACGACTGGTTCCTCCCGGATGAGGACGCCGTGCTGCAGATGCGCCGCGTGCGCGTGCGCCGCGGCACCACCGACATCCTCGGCCCCCTGGACTGGACGGTCCGCGCGGGGCAGCGGTGGATCGTGATGGGCCCGAACGGCGCCGGCAAGTCCACGCTGCTCCAGCTGGCCGCGGCCCGCCTGCACCCGACCGCCGGCGACGTCGGCGTGCTGGACGAGGTGCTCGGCGCCGTCGACGTGTTCGAGCTGCGCCCGCGCATCGGCCTGTCCTCCGCCCAGCTCGCCGCCCAGGTGCCCGCGAACGAGACCGTGCAGGACGCCGTCGTCACCGCCGCCTACGGGATCACCGGCACGTGGCGCGAGCGGTACGAGACGGAGGATCGCGCCCGCGCGCTCGGCCTCGTGGCGACCTGGGGGCTCTCCCGCCTCGCGCACCGCGCGTTCGGCACCCTCTCCGACGGTGAGCGCAAGCGCGTGCTCATCGCCCGTGCCCTGATGACCGATCCCGAGCTGCTCCTGCTGGACGAGCCCGCCGCGGGCCTGGACCTCGCCGGGCGGGAGGACCTCGTGCGCCAGCTGACGGCGCTCGCCACGGACGAGGACGCGCCCGCGCTGGTCCTCGTCACGCACCACCTCGAGGAGGTGCCCCCGGGCTTCACGCATGCCCTGCTGCTGCGGGACGGCGGCGTCGTGGCGGCCGGGCCCATCGAGTCGACGCTCACCGAGGAGCACCTCTCCGCGGCGTTCGGCACGGACCTGAAGGTGACCCGCACAGGCGGTCGGTACACCGCCGTGGCCCGGTGACGGGGCTGCTGACCGCGCAGCTGCTGGGCATGGACCTGTGGCAGGTCCTGCTCGTGCTGCTCGCGGGGTTCTGGGCCGGCACGATCAACTCGGTGATCGGCTCGGGCACGCTCGTCACCTTCCCGACGCTCGTGGCGGTCGGGTTCCCGCCCGTGACGGCCCAGGTCTCCAACGCGATGGGCCTGGTGGCCTCGGGCTTCTCCGGCACGTACGGGTACCGCCGCGAGCTGGCCCAGTCCCGGGCGCTCCTGCCGAAGCTGACCGTCGCGTCCCTGCTCGGCGGGGTCATCGGCGCCGCGCTGCTCACCACGCTGCCCCCGGCCGTGTTCGGCTACGTCGCGCCGGTGCTGCTCGTGGTGGCCCTGACGGTCGTCGTGCTGCAGCCGCGCATCCAGGGGTGGGTCAGGCGTCGGGCGGAGGACCAGGGACCGACCCCCGGCGCGGACTCTCCCGTGCCGGTGGGCCCCGTGACCCCGACGCTGTGGACGCTCGTGTTCCTGACCGGCATCTACGGCGGCTACTTCGTGGCCGCCCAGGGCGTCATGCTCATGGCGATCTTCGGCGTGCTGCTGGTGGGCGGCACCCTCGTGCACGCCAACGCCGTGAAGACGTGGCTGTCGCTGGTGGTCAACCTCACCGCCGCGGCGTTCTACCTGGTGTTCGCCTTCGACCGCATCGACTGGCGGGCCGTGCTGTTGATCGCGCTCTCCTCGCTCGTGGGCGGGCTCGTGGGCGCGCGGATCGGGCGGCGCATCTCGCCGACGGCGTTGCGCGTCACCATCGTGATCGTGGGCCTGGCCGGGCTGGTGGTCATGGTGATGCGGCAGGTCTCGGGTGGGTGAGGGCGGGACCCGCGAGGTGCGCCTGGAGCGGATCGAGGACCTCGCCGACCCCCGCCTGGCCCCCTACACGACCATGACGGACGCGGCCCTGCGCCGTCGCGTCGACGCGGAGCACGGCGTCTTCCTCGCCGAGTCCTCCCAGTGTCGCGTCTCCTCCTGGGCAGGCGTGCGGCCGCCGCCCGGCTCGTCCAGCCGCGGTCCGTGAGCAGAGGCACGCGGCGGCCGGAGGCCAGCTCCAGCTCGAGGGCGCAGTGGACGTCCACGGTCGACCGTGGGCGCCCCGGGGCGTCGGAGCGGGCGATCAGGCGGACGGGGGCGTCGTCGTCGGGGGTCATGGTCCGATCCTGACAGAGCCGCCCCGCCACACCTCGACGCGTCGGGGGCGGTTTCGGGCGGTACTCACGTCGAATACCACCGCAAACCGCCCCCGGACGGAAGCGTGCCGGACGGTGCCGGGACGCCGTCAGGCGGCTCAGGGCACCCGCGCGGTCCACTCGGGGGTCGTGAACTTGGTGCGGGCCAGCTGCTCGGCCTCCTCACGGGTGGCCTCGTCCAGCTCGACGCGGCGGGCGCCGTAGCGCTCCTCGAAGGTGGTCATCATGGTCTCCCAGATCTCGGCGCGGGAGACGCCGGTCTGGCGCCGGAGCGGGTCCACGCGCTTCTTCGCCGAGGTCACGCCCTTGCCGCGCAGCTTCTCCCGGCCGATGCGCAGCACCTCGAGCATCTTGTCCGCGTCGATGTCGTAGCTCATCGTCACGTGGTGCAGCAGCCCGGCCGTGCCCACCCGCTTCTGCGCGGCGCCGCCGATCTTCCCCTGGTCCGTGGCGATGTCGTTGAGCGGCTGGTAGAACGCGTGCACGCCGAGCCGGGAGAGCGCGTCCATGGTCCACTCGTCCAGGAACGGGTAGGTCTCCGCCGTCTCCAGCCCGTCGACCAGCGACGACGGCACGTGCATCGAGTACGTGACGCAGTTGTCCGCCTCCATGAACATCGCGCCGCCGCCGGAGATCCGCCGCACCACGTTGATGCCGTGCCGCCGCGCCCCCTCGGGGTCCACCTCGTTGGCGAGCGACTGGAAGGCGCCGATCACCACGGCCGGCTCGTTCCACTGCCACAGGCGCAGGGTCGGCTTGCGACGTCCCTCGGCCACCTGCCGGGTGAGCACCTCGTCCAGGGCCACGGTCAGCGCGATCGGCATCGGCTCCGGCCCGATGACCTCCCACTCGTGGTCCCCCCACGTGGTCGCCTTGCCGAGGGCCCGACGCACGGCCGAGGCGACCGCGAAGGCGTCCACGCCGAACAGCTCGGCCTCGGAGCGCAGCCCACGCTCGACGGCCTCCCGGATGACCCGGTGCTCGGCGTCCGCGGACAGCCCGGCCACCGCCGCGTTGAGGTCCTCGAGCGCCTCGTCCGGCTCGAGGAAGAAGTCGCCGTTGATGCTCGCGGTCGCGATCCGGCCGTCCGCGAGGCTCAGGTCCGCCGCGACCAGCTTGCCGCCGATCACCTTGTATTCACCGTGGAGAGTCGTCATGCCCGCCAGCCTACGGGCGACGCGACGGGCCCCGCACCGCCCGGATCGCTCCGGGGGCCCGGGGCCCGTCGTCGTGGTGGGCGCGCGGCTCAGGCCGCCGCGGTCACTTCTTGCCGCCGAAGCCCTTGAAGCGGGCGTTGAAGCGCTCGACGCGGCCGGCGGTGTCCATGATGCGCTGCTTGCCCGTGTAGAACGGGTGCGAGGCGGCCGAGATCTCGACGTCGATCACCGGGTAGGTGTTGCCATCGGTCCACTCCGCGGTCTTCTCGGAGTTCGCGGTGCTGCGGGTGAGGATCTTCTCACCGGAGGCGAGGTCGTTGAAGATGACGTAGCGGTAATCCGGGTGGATCTCAGACTTCATGGTGCATCCTTCGTTTCAGCCGCCTGATTGGGACCAGGGGCGCGAGAGGTGTGGTCAGGGGGTCCGCCGGACGGCGGGCCAGCCGCCCACTCTACCGCACCCGGGCCGGTCAGCGTGCGCGCAGCTCCCACAGCGCGACCGCCGCGGCCGCGGCCACGTTCAGCGAGTCGACGCCGGCGGGCATGGGGATGACGACGTCGGCGTCGGTCTGGGCGAGGGTCTCGGGCCGGACCCCCGGCCCCTCCTGGCCGAGGACGAGGGCCAGACGCTCGGCGGTCCGCAGCGGCTCGATCCGAGCGGAGT
>NZ_RBLN01000203.1:0-3956 GCF_003989405.1 Micrococcus sp. HSID17227
TCGAGGCGATGGACTCCGCGCAGTGGCACCGCCTGTGGACCGCGGCACGCGGCGCCGGCCTGCCCTGAGCAACCCGCAGACGTGAGGGATGTCACACTGGGGGCATGACCTTCGCGCCCGTCAACCTCTTCACCCCCTGGCTCGCCTACTGGGCGGCCGCCCTCGCGCTCGTCGTCGGCGGCATCCTGCTGGTCGCCGGGATCTGGCGCGAGCGCCGGCACCGGCGGCACGCTGACGAGCACGGACGCAACACCGAGGTGGACGTCCTGGACAACACCCGGCTGCAGCGCCGGGTGGGGGCCGTGATGCTGGCGGTCGCGGCCGTGCTGGCCGGCGTGGGTGTGGGGACGCACCTGGCGGGGCTGGACACGCTGCGTCAGAACCTGACGGCCAAGTACGGCTACACCTCGATCGAGCGCATCCGCCAGTCCGGCACGGGGTTCATCATCGACCTCACCCAGCCGGACGGGACCGTCCTGCGGGACGAGATGGTCCTGGTCGACCCCTCGGGCGAGCCCTTCGTCGGCGAGGACATCTTCCACAACCCGCCGGAGAAGTACGAGGACCTGCCGCTGCGTCCGGCCCCGTGACCGCGCCCGCCGCCGTCCGCCGGGCCTGATGCCGCGTCGGGGGCCTCTGTTAGCGTCGCCGCGTGAGCACCTCGACCGTCCGTTCCGCCCCCGCGTCCACCTACCGGCTCCAGGTCAGCCCGGATCTGCCGCTGGAGTCCGTGGCCGGGCTCGTGCCCTATCTGCGGCGCCTGGGCGTGGACTGGCTCTACCTCTCGCCGCTGCTCGAGGCCGAGCCCGGCTCCGACCACGGGTACGACGTCGTGGACCCCACGCGGCTGGACGCCGCCCGCGGCGGGGCCGAGGGACTGGACGCGGTCGCGCGCGCCGCGCACGAGGCGGGCATGGGCGTGCTCGTCGACATCGTGCCGAACCACGTGGGCGTGGCCACGCCCCAGGCCAATCCGGCGTGGTGGGACGTGCTCACCCACGGTCCCGAGGCGGCGCATGCGGCGTGGTTCGACGTGGACTGGGCGGCCGGCGGCGGGTCTCTACTCATCCCCGTCCTGGGGGACGGTCCTGACGGGGACGCGGACGCGGAGCTGAACCGTCTCGTCGTCGACGAGGGTCGCCTGCGCTACTGGGACAACGTCTACCCCCTCGCCCCCGGATCGCTCGAGGCGGCCGAGGCGGAGACCGGGCTACGCGCCGCGGAGGTCTTCGCGGAGGCGGACCCGGCGAGTGAGCCGACCGCGGAGCAGGCCCGCCTGGCCCGCGCCGTGCACGAGCGCCAGCACTACCGGCTGGTCGGCTGGCGCCGCGGCGACGCCGAGCTGAACTACCGCCGCTTCTTCACCGTCACCACGCTCGCGGGCGTCCGGGTGGACGAGCCCGAGGTCTTCGACGCCGTCCACGCCGAACCCGCCCGCTGGGTCCGCGAAGGGCTCGTGGACGGGCTGCGCGTGGACCACCCGGACGGCCTGGCGGACCCGGCTGGCTACGCGCGGCGCCTGCGCTCCCACGTGCTCCCGGAGGGCTACCTCGTGGTGGAGAAGATCCTCGAGCCCGGCGAGGCGCTGCCCGCGGACTGGCCCGTGGACGGGACCACCGGCTACGACGCGCTCGGCGAGGTCGAACGCGTCTTCATGCACCCCGAGGCCGCGGGCGATGCGGCCGAGGACGCGCGCCGTCGTCGGGAGTGGGACGAGGTCGTGGTGCGAGCCAAGCACGACGTGGCCACCGGCTCCCTCGCGACCGAGACCGCCCGGCTGGTCCGGGAGGTCCGCGCCGTGCACGCCCTCGGTGCCCACCCGGACGAGGACGTGGCCGCCGCGTTCGCCGCCGTGCTCGCCCGCCTGCCGGTGTACCGCACCTACCTGCCCGTCGGCCTGGCCGTGCTCGAGGGCGCGCTGGCGGACGCGGCCGAGGCGGAGCCGGCCCTCGCCGCCGTGCTCGGCGACCTGCGGCCCGAGCTGACCGACCCGGACTCGCCCGTGGCCCGCCGGTTCCAGCAGACCTCTGGCATGGTGATGGCCAAGGGCGTCGAGGACCGGTCCTTCTACCGGTACACCCGGTGGGCCAACCTGAACGAGGTCGGCGGAGACCCCTCCCACGTCGCCCTGTCCCTGGCCGACTTCCACGCCGCCCAGCAGGCGCGCCAGGCCGCCTGGCCGACGGCCATGACCACCCTGAGCACCCACGACACCAAGCGCGGCGAGGACGTGCGCGCCCGCATCGCCGTGCTCGCCGAGGAGCCCGACCGCTGGGCCGCCGAGCTCGCCGAGCTGAGGCGCCTCCACCCGCTCGGCCACCCCGACGCCGAGCGGCTGCTCTGGGAGTCCATCGTGGGCGTCTGGCCCACGGACGGCACCGCACCGGAGGAGGAGCGGATCCTCGGCTTCCTGCAGAAGGCCTCCCGCGAGGCGGCCCTGGCCACCACCTGGACGGGCCAGGACCCCGAGTTCGAGGCCCGGCTCGCCGCGCTCGCCGCCGCCGTCACCTCCCCCGAGGGGCCTGCCCGGGGCGTGCTGCAGGCCGTCGCGGACCGCATCGCCGAGCCCGGCCTGGTGGTCCAGCTCGGCCACAAGCTCGTCCAGCTCGCCGCCCCCGGCGTCCCCGACGTCTACCAGGGCACGGAGGTGCCCTTCCCCACCCTCGTGGACCCGGACAACCGCCGCCCCGTGGACTTCGCGGCCCGGGCCGACCTGCTGGACCGCCTCGACGCCGGCCACACGCCCGGCCTCGACGACCCCGCCGCCGCCAAGCTTGCGGCCGTCGCGGCGGTGCTGCGCCCCCGCCGCGACCGGCCCGAGCTGTTCCCCGGCCACCGCCCGCTCGACGTCTCCGGGCCCGCCGCCGAGCACGCGATCGCGTTCGACCGGGGCGGGGCGCTCGCCGTGGCCACCCGCTGGCCCGTCCGCCTCGCGGCCGCCGGTGGCTGGGGCGAGACCGTCGTGACCGTGCCGGCCGGGCGGTGGGAGGACGCCGTCACCGGCCACCCCGTCCACCCGGACGCGCGCGGCGCCGTCGTGGTCCCCGAGGGCGGACAGGCACTGGTGCAGGCCCGTGAGCGCCCCGAGGCGCACGAGCGTGGACTCGGTGGACTCGCACACCAGGCGGAAGAGCGTCGCGGCCTGCTCGGGGCTGCCGTCCTCGGCCACCACGTAGGCGGCGAAGAGCTCGGCCTGCGCGGCGCCCTCGCGGTCCCCGGCGGCGGTGAACAGGTCGGCGGCCTGCAGCGCGGTGGCGATCGCCTCCGGCCCCCGCTCGAGCGACCACAGGGCACGGGCGCGGGTGTCCGTGTAGTCGGCCACCTGCCAGTCGGCGCCGGCGTCCCGCACGAGGGCGAGCGCCTGCTCGCGGAGCTCGAGGCCCTCCGACTGGCCGGCCTCGGCCAGCAGGGCCCCCTGCGCACCCAGCCCGGCCGGCCGCTACGCCGGGTTCTCCTCCGCCGGCCCGGCACCGCACAGCAGGTACCCGCGGGCGGGCGGCGCGGCCGGCGGCACCGCCGGGTCCTCGTCCACCGCCTGGCGCGCGGCCGCGACCGCCCGCTCGAACAGGTCGAGGGGGGAGGGCCGGGTGCGTTCGTCGCGCTCGCGGTTCACGAGGGCGCCGGCGGCCAGGAGCGTGCGCGCGGCGGCCTCCCACTGGCCGTGGGCCTCGAACAGGCCGGCCGCCTCCCGCCACAGGGGCAGCGCGTTCTCGGCGCGGTCCTGGTCGTGGTGGGCGTGACCGAGGTCCACGAGGGCACGGGCCTGCTCGACGTCCCGGCCGTGGGTGGCCTCGCGGCGCACCAGCCGGGCGAGCATGGGCTCGGCCGCGTCGGCGTGGCCGGCGCGCCCGGGCTGGTGCGCCCACCAGTAGCTCCGGCTCGGGGCCTCCGGCGCCCTCGGCTTCTCCGCCTGCACGGAGGCCCGCCCCCACTCGTGCAAGATCGCGACGCTCGTG
>NZ_RBLN01000020.1:0-20529 GCF_003989405.1 Micrococcus sp. HSID17227
TCGTGCCGCGCGCCGGGCCGGTGCCCCGGCGCTGCTCAGCACCGAGCACGGGATCGCCCCGGACGACGGGCTGTACAACCGCGCCGCGGCGGCCCGGGTGAAGAACGCCGCGCACCGCGCCCGGCTGCGCGGCACGGACCTCGTGGTCGCGGTGGCGCAGTCCACCGCGGACGTGCTCCGGCGCAAGTGGGGCTCGGGGGCGCCCCTCACCGTGGTGCGCAACGGGGTGGACGTGTCCGCGGTGCGGGCCGCGGCCGCGGGGCAGCGGCGCGCACCGGGGGAGGGGCTGCGGATCCTCTCCCTGTCCCGGCTGGCGCCCGAGAAGAACCTCGACCGGCTGATCGCCGCGCTGCCGGCCCTGCTGGAGCGGGACCCCGGGACGCGGTTGACGCTGGCCGGCGCTGGCCCCCTGGAGGGGGAGCTGCGCGCCCAGGCCGAGGCACTCGGTGTGGCGGATGCGGTCGACCTTCCCGGCTTCGTGGAGCCGTGGGGCACCATGGCCGAGCACGACGTGCTGGTGCAGCTCTCCGCGTGGGAGAACCTCAGCTACACCCTGCTCGACGCCGCGGCCGCGGGCCTGCCCGCCGTCGCCACGGACGTGGGCGGCAACGGGGAGATCCTGCCCCCCGAGCGCCTGGCCCACGAGACCACTCCGGCGGCCATCGCCGACGCCGTCATGCGTGCCGCCGCCGACGGCCCGGGCGAGGTGCGCGTGGGCGACGTGGAGACCATGGCCCGGGCGACCGCCGAGGCGACCCTCGAGGTGCTCGGGCGCCGGGTGGGGAAGGGCGGGCACCGATGACCGCGGCGAGCCCGAACGAGCCGGGGGCGGCCTCGGTGGCCCCGGCCGAGAAGCGAGTGCCGGGTCCCCGGTTCCGGGAGCTGGACGGTCTTCGGGGGATCGCGGCGCTGGCCGTGGTGTTCTCGCACTACACAGGTGCCCACAATTCGCACTACCCGCAGGATCCCGCCGCGTTCCACGATGCGGCCTGGGGCGCGGCGGGAGTGCAGCTGTTCTTCATCATCTCCGGCTTCGTCATCTTCATGTCCGCCCGGCGGGCCAACCGGCCGAGCGACTTCGCCATCTCCCGAGCGGCCCGGCTCTATCCGCCGTACTGGATCTCCCTGGTGTTCGCCGTGGTGCTGCTCTTGCTGCATCCGGTGCCCGGCTTCCCCTTCACGTGGGGCCAGGCCCTCGTCAACCTGACGATGGTCCAGCGGTGGGTCGGCGTGGACAACGTGGTGGACGTCTACTGGACGCTCGCGGTGGAGATGCAGTTCTACGTGATCATCCTGGTCCTCCTGTATCTCACGCGCTGCCGCCTTTCGGACCGCGTGGTGCTGTGGGGGAGCCTCGCGTGGTCGGTGATCTCGTGGGCCGTTGTGTTGTTCACCGCGCCGCACGTGGGCTCGGACCCTCAGCGGGACCCCATGTGGGTGAAACTCCTCAACAACGCCACCGTGGCCGAGTACGCCCCGTTGTTCGTGCTGGGGATGGCCTTGTACATCGCGCGGCAGACGGGGCGGCACCGTGGCTGGGTCGCGGCGGCCGCGATGTCCGCGGTGGGCAGCACGTTCGTCATGCGCGGGATGCCGTTGGCCCTCGAGGTCCTCGTGGTGGTGCTCCTCGCAGTCACGGTGATGCTGCGGGAGAGGACGTCCGTGCTGCTCCTGGCCCCTGTCCAGTGGTACGGGAAGATCAGCTATTCCCTCTACATCCTCCACGCCATCCCCGGATACATCATCATCCACGCGCTCTGGCCGTATGTGGGCCGGAACATGGCCATGCTCGTGGCCTTGGCCGTGGTCTCCGTGCTCGCCTGGGCCCTGCAGAAGTACGGTGAGGAGCACCTCGGCCGCGCGGCCAAGCGGGGGCTGACCCGCGTCCGCTCCGTCGTGGACGCGCGCACCGGACATCCCCGATCCCTGGGGTCGGCCCGATGACCGGTCGCATCTGGATCCTGGCGAACCAGGGTGAGGTGGGCGGCGGCGAGGTGATGCTGCACCATCTCGCCACGGCGTTGCGCGAGCTCGGGCGGGACGTGGGCGTCGTGGCCCCGGCGCACCCGGCCGAGACCGCCGATCGCGTGGCCGCGGACGGTTTCGACGTGGTCCGCCTGGGTGGATTCGGACGACTGGGGTATATGCGCGCTCTCCGGGCCTGGGAGCGTGGCCGCGGCGACGACGACGTCGCCTGGTGCAACGGGCTGCTGCCGGCCACGGCCCTGGCTGGCCGGCCGCGCCGGATCGTGCACCTGCACCAGGTGCCCGAGAAGCCGCTTCTGCGCGTGTTCTCCGCCCTGGCGCGTCCCGGTGCGCTCGCGGTCCTCGCGCCGTCCCGATTCGCGGCGGACCGCATCCGCGGGGCCCGCGTGCTCCACAACTGGGTTCCGGGCCCGACGACGCCGCAGGCAGGGCGGGCCCGCGGTGCCGATGAGCCGGTGACCGTGGGCTTCCTCGGACGGCTGTCCGAGGACAAGGGCATCCTCACCCTGCTGGAGGCCGCCGCGCTGCTGCGGAAGACCGACCCGGGTGCTTTCGTGTTCCGCATCGCGGGGGAGAGCCGATTCGTGGCGGAGGACGAGGCCGACCGGCTCGCCACCGCCCTGAAGGCAGCCGGTGAGGACGTCCAGGTGCTCGGCTGGCAGGACACCGGCGAGTTCCTGGCCACCGTGGACGTGCTGGCCGTGCCGTCGCAGTGGGCCGAGGTCTTCGGCCTGGTGACGGCCGAGGCGATGGCGGCGGGCGTTCCGGTAGTGGCCTCCGATGCGGGGGCCGTTCCCGAGGTGGTCGGCAGCGCTCACCCCTTCGTTGTTCCGCAGCGGGACGCTGCCGCACTCGCGAATTGCCTGCGGGCCGTGCGCGCTGTCGATCTGGGCGCGGTGGCCCACTCCCAGCGGCGCCGCTGGGAGTCGCTGTTCTCCCCCGAGGCCGGCCGCGCCGCCGTCGCCGAGCTCCTGAATGACCTGTCCCTAATGACTCCCGCGGAGGACTCATGACCGAGACGCCCCTGACCCCCGAGGCCAGCGTGATCGTCCCCAGCCGGGGCGGTGCTCAGCGGCTGCCGCGCCTGATCGGCGCTCTCGCCGCGCAGGAGGACGCCCCGCCGTTCGAGGTCCACGTGGTCGTGGACGGGGATGTGGACGGGTCGGAAGCGGTGCTCGGGCAGTTGGCCGCGGAACGCCCGGGCCTGGACCTGAGCTGGACCGTCTTTTCTGAGAACCGCGGACGGGTCGCTGCGCTCAACGCAGGGGCCGACGCGACGTCCGGCCGTATCCTCATCCGCGCCGACGACGATCTCGAGCCCGGGTCCCACTACATCCGGGACCACGTGGCCGCGCACTCGGGCGGGCCTGGCGGCGTGATCGGATTGACGGCCAATGTCCTCCCGGACTCCGCCTATCAGCGCGTCTACGGTGACGCCCAGGACGAAGCGCACCGTCGCCATGCCTATGCCCTTCCGGCAGAGCAGCAGTGGCGGCACTGGGCGGGCAACGTGTCCGTGCCCCGCACCCTCCATGCGGAGCTCGGCGGCTACGACCCGGACTACCGCCGCTATGGCTGGGAGGACGTGGACTTCGGCTACCGCCTCCACGTCGCCGGGTATCCGGTGGAGATCCGGCCGGAGCTGGAGACCCGTCACCACGCGGCGGCGGTCACCACCTACACCAAGGCGCGCCGGGCTCTGCATTCCGGGTCCGCCCGGCAGATCTTCATCGCCAAGCACGGGGCGGACGCACTCGGCGGGGACCGCGCCCCGGGCGGGCCGTGGGGCGCCGCCGTGCGGGCGGTGGCCGCTCTGAGCACGGAGCGCACGATCCAGTACAGCTCTGCCGTCGTCGAGCGTGCCGCTGCCGTGTTGCCAGCCCTGATCGCACGAAAGCTGATCGCCTTGCAGGTCGAAGCCGCCGCGGAGACTGGACGCACCCGGCCGGGGCGTGCCCGCCGACAGTTCTGAGGGGAGCACCATGACCGACACGACACGCGGCCGGATCGCCATCGCCCACGACTACCTCACCCAGAAGGGCGGGGCAGAGCGGGTGGTGCTTGCCCTGCACCGGATGTGGCCGGACGCGCCCATCTACACGACGTTCTACGACCCCGAGGGAACCTTCCCCGAGTTCAAGGACGCGCACATCGTCACCTCACCCCTGAACCGGGTGGGGCTGCTGCGGAAGGACCCGCGGAGGGCACTGCCGCTGCTGCCCCTGGCCTCTTCACTGATGCACGTGAAGGAACCGGTCGCCGTCGTCTCGACCTCCGGCTGGGCGCACGGATTCCGCTACGACGGCGCCACGCTCGTCTACTGCCACACCCCGGCGCGCTGGGTCTACCTGCTGGACGACTACCTGGGCGAGGGCGGCCGGAACAGCCTCAAGGGCCGGATCGCCCGCGTGCTTCGCCCGGGCCTGCGCAGGTGGGACCGCGCGGCCGTCCGGCGCCGATCACGCTATGTGGCCAACTCCACGGTGGTGAAGGAGCGGATCGAAGACGTCTACGGGCTCGACGGCGTGGACTTGGTGTTCCCGCCGCACTCCGTGAGTACGGATGGCCCGCAGGAGCCGATCCCCGGCGCCGAGCGGCTGGCGGAGGACGGTTTCCTGCTGTCGGTCGCGCGGCTCATGCCGTACAAGCACGTGGACGTGGCCATCGAGGCAGCGGCCCGCGCAGGGCGGCCGCTCGTGGTGATCGGCAAGGGCCCGGAGGAGGCCCGGCTGCGGGCGATGGCGGGGGAGGACGTGGTGTTCGGCCAGGACCTCACCGACGCGCAGCTGCGCTGGGCGTACGCGCACGCGACGGCACTGATCGCCGCGAGCCACGAGGACTTCGGCATCACGCCGCTCGAGGCGAGCGCGTGGGGCGTGCCCACCGTGGCGTTGCGCGCCGGCGGCTACCTGGACACCATCGTGGAAGGCGTCAACGGGGTATTCGTGGACGAGGCGACGGTGGATGCGGTGGCCGACGGAGTGGAACGTCTGTTGGCGCATGACTGGGACCGGGCGGCGATGCAGGCGCACGCCGAGCGGTTCTCCGAGGAGGAGTTCGGGCGACACATACGCCGCCTCGTCGTTCAGCTGGGATGAGGGGAAAAACCGTGGGTGAGAGTGTGGGATGCACATGGTGATGGGCGTGGACTATCTACGGGCAGCGAAGCATCGTCTGTGGATCCTGGAACAGAAGACACGGTTCCAGGTCCTACGGCTCCGGGGGGAGGTCTATCGTGTCGTAGGCCGCCGAGCTCTCCGTCACCCCTATGACTTCGACGTGCGAGATTTTCCACATACCTTCATCGCTCGGTCAACGAGTGATTCGCGACCGTCTGTGACCGTTCCCCGCCGAGTGTTCGTGGTCTGGACGGGTGACAACGACCTCACTCCCAACAGGACACGCAATCTGGCGACCTTGCGTGCGGTCGTTGGAGTGCCCGTCGTCCTGGTGACGCCCAGCAATCTGGCTGCTTGGATCGTCCCCGGCCACCCCCTCCACCCGTCCTACGAACATTTGTCCCTCTCTCATCGGTCTGACTACCTCCGCGCCTATCTGCTGCACCATCACGGCGGCGGCTACATGGACATCAAGGAACCGATCCACTCGTGGGCCCAGGTCTTCGACCGCGTCCAGGACGATCACGCTCTCTGGTACGTCGGCGCACCCGAACCTGCGCCGACCGACCTCCCGATGGTCCCGGGCAAGCTTGGGCGGCGCCTCTGGACCCACTGGGGTCGGGTGGCGAACATGGCCGCCGGCATCGCTCGAGCGGGTTCCCCCCTGACCCACGAATGGATCATGGAGATCGAACAGCGGATGACCGGCGCCGCGCTCGAACTCAGCATCAATCCTGGAGGGGTGGGCGACGAAGTCGCTGGCTATCCCCTGGCCTGGACGGAGATCGGGTCCACCGTTCTGCTTCCCCTTCAGCTCAAGTACATGGCACATGTCCGCAACGATGCGCGTTTGGACTTCTCCCGTACCGGCTACCGCTAAAGCATGCCGCATCGTTGACGCCCCTCGGGTCGGTCCACCAATCGAATCTATTGCGGGATAACCTGGTGCACATGCCCTTCATAGAGACCATGAAGCAAGGAAAGCACCGCTCTGCACAAGCCGCCCGGCGAGCCCGTGTGGCTCTGAGGGACAGGCTTCTCTACCCGGTTGCCGTCGGCCTCGAAGGAGAACAGATCGCGCTGACCCGACTGCGGATGAGGGATGGAGAAGCGCAGTTCGAGAACTTCCTCGAGCGAGGCGTGGATGGGGTGACCGAGGACGACGCGCAGCGTACAGTGCCGAAGCGGATTTTCGTACTGTGGACCGGGCGCAACGAGATGTCGGAAAATCGCAGAAGGAGCCTGGACAACCTGCGTGCCATGCAGGAGGGCATCGAGGTCGTGTTGCTTGGACCGGAAGACATCGACGCGTGGGTCGTGGCCGGCTCTCCGCTCCACGACGCCTACGAACACCTGTCGCTCAACCACCGGTCCGACTACCTGCGGTGCTACTTCATGCATCACCACGGCGGGGGGTATACGGACCTCAAGGCGTCCAGGCAGAACTGGACACCCTTCTTTGATCAACTGAATGACTCCCCTTCCGCGTGGATTCTGGGGTATCCCGAAAGGGCCTCACATGAGGCCGCGTATCTTGAGTCTCCGACTGGACGGGCAATACGACGCCGATACGCGTCTCTCGCGGGAAACGGGGCCTTCATCGCCCGGAGCGGGACCCCGTTCACGGCCGACTGGTTCGACGAGGTCAACAACCGTCTCGATTACTACCGTCGTGCACTCAGGCGACGACCAGCCGTCGATCCCTTCGGTCAGTCGGGCGGGTACCCCCTTCCCTGGACCGTTCTTCAGTCCCAGGTCTTCCAACCGCTGCAGCTGAAGTATCCGAACCGCATTCTCCTAGACGAGGGCATCCGGCCTGACTTCACCGCGTATCGCTGACCACGCGGTCATGGACTAGTCCAGGACGTGCGCAAGCTCTCGGCTGAGGTTCTCAGGCACCGGCCAATCCATCGCCGCGCACATGTCCCGCAGGCGAATGCGCCAGTCCAGCCGTGACCGCGCCTGCCTCTGCAAGGCTAGGGCGGAGGCCGGTGTCCAGGATGAGGCGGCGGCCTGAAGGACGCTCCAGGAGTCCTTCCGGGAGAGCGGGGAGATCTCCAGAGTCGCGCCCTTCCAGAGCGTGGTCGCCGCCGCCGCAGGGGCAGTGCCTGCCACCAAGCAGCCAGCGGCGAGAGCGTCCGTCCAGCGACCGGTGAGATAGTCACGGCTAGGATGAGTGTAGGCCGCCGGGCTCACGAGATTGGAGAAGGCGAGGACCGTCTTTGCCTGGCTCAGCGCCTCCCGGACGTTTACCTGGTTCCGCCCTAGGTCCGTATTCATGGGCGGACGCCCGGCGAACACCAGTCCGTGTGCCCGCGCGTCGGCCATGGTCACCGCGTCGTCGTCCCACGCGGCGGGCTGCCGGCCGAGCCGCAGCAAGTCCACGGGGCGGTCGTCCCTCGCGTCCGGGAAAAGCGTGGTGTCGGAGCCCCAGGGCAGGACGGTGACGGGCTTTCCGGTCAGCTCGCCCCACTCGCCAGTGAGGTCCGGATCGGTGATGAAGAGGTGGTCCACGTGCGGGCGACCGCGCAGGATCCGCGGAGTGCGGTCCGTCCAGAACGAGTCAATGATCCAGGCGGCCGCGCTCTCATATCCCGGGAACCAGAGCCTGGGGTGGGCCATATAGGCGGCCGCCGCCGGGTTGGCCGCCACGATGAGGAGGTGGCTGCCGCGCCTCCGGCGCCCGCGGGGCAGGGCGCTCGCGGCCTTGCGGACGCGCGAGACCTCCCCGCGGTCGTCCACCTCCAGGACGCGGGCGTCGAAGAGCCGCGCGGTGAGGGCGACCAGCTCGGTGACGGGACCCCAGCCGGAGCCCTCCGGGCGGACGTAGAGGATGTCGAGGTTCATCGTGGTCCTCGGGCGCCCGGAGTCAGCGGCCGGTCTCGAGGAGTTCGAGGAGATAGCGGCCGTAGCCGGACTTCACCAGCGGCAAGGCGCGTTCGCGGAGCTCGTCGTCGCTGAGGAACCCCTGGCGCCAGGCGACCTCCTCCGGGGCGCTCACCTTGAGCCCCTGGCGGGAGTCGATGGTGCGGATGAAGTTGGACGCGTCGTTGAGGTCGTGGAAGGTGCCGGTGTCCAGCCAGGCCGTGCCGCGGGGGAGGACCTCCACGTTGAGCTTGCCCCGCTCGAGGTACGTGCGGTTCACATCGGTGATCTCCAGTTCGCCGCGTGGGGAGGGTTTGAGCTCCTTGGCGATCTGGACGACGTCGTTGTCGTAGAAGTACAGGCCGGGCACCGCGTAGTTGCTCTTGGGCTGAGTGGGCTTCTCCTGGAGGGACACGGCCTTGCCGGAGGCATCGAACTCGACGACGCCGTAGGAGGTCGGGTCCGCCACCCAGTAGCCGAACACCGTGGCGCCGTCGACCTCCGTGTGCCGGCGGAGCTGCTGGCCCATGCCGGGTCCGTAGAAGATGTTGTCACCGAGCACCAGGGCCACGCGGTCGTTTCCGATGTGGTCCTCGCCCAGGATGAAAGCCTGGGCGAGGCCGTCCGGCGACGGCTGCTGCACGTAGGTAAGGGTGATGCCGAACTGGGACCCGCCACCGAGGAGCCGCCGGAACTGCTCCGCGTCGTGGGGGGTGGTGATGACGAGGATGTCCCGGATGCCCGCCAGGATGAGCGTGGAGAGCGGGTAGTAGATCATCGGCTTGTCGTACACGGGCACGAGCTGCTTTGAGATGCCGTGCGTGATCGGATGCAGACGCGAGCCGGTGCCGCCGGCAAGGATGATGCCCTTCATGGGGCCGACTCTAGCCGGGTGGCCGGGGCGACGGGGGATCCTCAAAGCCCTGGTGGGCGCGCGATCCGCGCTCGGCCGCACCTCGGGCGACATGGGGTGGCCTGGGTAGGATAAGCGCCATGCCTACCCCAGCTGTCCTCGGGCGCCTCAAAGCCCAGGCCCTGACCCTGGTGCGCACTCAGGATCCCTCTGTGATCTGGGGCGCCGAGCCCATGAACGGCGGCAACTTCCTCTACCTGTGGGCCACGGCGTGGGCTCGACAGAGGAGCACCGGCCGTCCCTGGCTCGTCCGGCACAAGCCGAAGATGGACCCGTGGATTGCCGAGTTCCCAGCGCTGGGCGCCCTCACGGTCCGTGAGGAGCAGGTCGGCCTGCGTCAGCGCAGGACCGTCGAATGGGGCCAGCAGGTCTACCACGACTGGTTCTTCCGGGACCTCACCGACTTCGCGCGCGAGGTCCTGCTGAGCAGTCCCCGATTGGCGGCCCGCTTGGCGGAGGCTGACCGTGAGACCGTCGTGGTGAACGTCCGCAGGGGCGACTACTACTCCGTTCCGGAGCATCGGAGGAACTACGGCTTCGACATCGCCGGGTACGTGAGGGTGGCCATCGAGCGCGTGCCTGGCGCCCCGGACCGCAGGATCACGCTCATCTCCGATGACGTCGACTGGTGCCGGGCGAACCTCTCCTTCCTGCGGGAGCACGGGGAGCTGACTGCCCTCCCGGGCCCGCACGACATGTTCGGGGACCTCGCCCAGATCGCGGCCGGCCGAGACCTCATCCTGGCGAACTCCACCTTCTCCTACTGGGGCGGCTACCTGGCCAGCGCGCTCCCGCCGGCTGAAAGACCGCGGTCCGTCCAGGCGCCCCTCCACTTCAATCGCCTGTACAACATGGGGGAATCCTCTCTCTTGATGCCCCAGTGGGTCGCGATTCCGGACGACGAGTTCCGGTCCACCGTCGAAGACGAAGTTCGATCTGGGAAGGCATCATGATCGGTGGTGGCCCACGGCCTGACATCTCTGTAGTCATCCCTGCGTTCAACGCGCGTGCGCTTCTTCCTGTCCAGCTGCGGGCCCTGAACACGCAATCGGACGCACCGGACTTCGAGGTCATCGTCGTGGACAATGGATCCACGGACGGGACTGGTGAGGTCGCCCGCTCGTTTGCCGCGGAGGCCTCCTATCCCCTCCGTGTGGTCAGGGCCGCGGAGCACCAGGGTCCGGGCTACGCACGCAACGTCGGTGCCGGCCAAGCTCGCGCCGATCTGCTGATGTTCGCGGACGCCGACGATGTCGTCTCCCGCTGGTGGATAAGAAGTGGGAAGCGCGCCTTTGAGACCTCATTCCTCTGGAGTGGAGGCGCGACGCCCATGTCAGAGCAGGAGATGCGCGGCGACGTCGAGGAGGTCCGAGCACGGGCACGGGACACGGACGGTTGGGAGCCGGTCAGGCCTGGGAGTCTGCACGAGGCATTCCCGGTGGTGATGGGCTGCGATTTCGGATGCACACGTCAGGCGTTCGAGGCCATTGGGGGCTTCGATCAGTCGCACGGGACTGCTTTTGAAGACAACGACTTCGGTCTGAGGGCACACCGCCTGGGCATCACCGTCGACCATGCTCCCGCTGTCCGGATCGCGTACCGCGTCATCCCGACCTTCCGGGCCGAAGCGAAGCGGGCGCTGGGCCAGACCAACGGCCATGTTCTGGACGTCGTCCGTTACGGGTTGGAGCGGGAATCCGCCCTGCCGAATCCTGCCGAGGAGTTGGCACGCACGGCGGTGGCGGCAGTGCTGATGGCTGCTGGGCGTCGGGACAGGAACTGGACCGCCCTCGGCCTGCGTGCGGCGGTGGCCACTGGGCTGTCGCGGGCATGGTTTCGACACCGAGTCCTCCGCCGCAGCCCTCGCCCTCTGATCGGCTTGGGTTACTCGGCGCCCAGCTCGCTCGACAGTGATCTCTAGGCCGTAGACGCACGGGGTCTGCGATCTCGTTCTGAATGGGAGCATCAATCCATGAAAATTAATCTCGTCCACGCATTGCCCCGTATCAGTTCCGCCTTCGGCAACGACCAGGACGGGTTCTCCGCGGCGATAGGAGAACTCTCAGCCCACCACGACGTGGAATGGCTGAACGTCCATCCCGCTAACCCAGATCACAAGACCCAGGCGTCCCGAATCCCTGACGCGGACTTCGTGCTGGTTCGGAGCGACTGGGGTTGGTACCCGGACGCGGCAGCGGCCAACGTCCTCGCTCGCACGGGTCGTCCCTGTGGCCTCATCGTGGCGGGGTCTCATGCGCCCGCCACGCAGTTGCAGTCCCTGCGTTATGACGTCGTCTTCTACGAGACCCCCTGGTACTCCCAGTTCATCACGGGCCACCCCTTCGCCGTCGAGGCATTCGGGATCGACACCTCAGTCATGGGTGACATGCGTCAGGAGCGGGACATCGACTGGCTCTTCGTCGGACGTGTCGCTCCTTTCAAGCGCCCCGAGCGACTCTTGGAGAAGCGAGGTCGTCGTATCGTCATCGGCGATCTGGCCACCGCGGATCCAATGCGGCGCGACGCTCTGTTGGCGGACGGAGTGGAACTCATTGACCACGTGTCGCAGGCCGAACTCGCCCAGTACTACAACCGCAGTAAGAATCTCCTGGTGCCCTGCGAGCTCCAAGGGGGTGGGGAGAGAGCCGTACTCGAGGGCAGGCAGTGCGGTTGTCGGGTGGAGATCGCCGCGGACAATCCGAAGCTCGCGTCCCTGATGGACGGACCTGTGCCGAACCACTTGGACTACGCCCACAAGCTCCAGGACGCCATTGAGGAAGTGGTCGCGGGTCGCCGTGTGGACCCGGCCCTCAAGCGACTGGGGAACATGGAACGTCAGCGAGACGTCTACCGTGACAAGCTGGCTCGCTCTCCTCAGACCATCCGGCTGCGTGCCCGCAGTGCACTGGCGCGCATCCGCCACCGCTGACCTTTCCGCTGTCCACATGGGAGTATGAAGCTCATGCGCATCCTCGTCACCGGCGGCGCCGGGTTCATCGGCTCGAACTTCGTCCACCACGTCGTCCGCGAGACCGGGCACGACGTCGTCGTCCTGGACAAGCTCACCTACGCCGGCAATCGGGACAACCTAGCCGGCCTGCCCGAGGACCGCGTCACTCTCGAGGTCGGGGACATCTGCGACGCGCCCCTGGTGGACCGCCTGGTCGCCGAGTCGGACGCCGTCGTGCACTACGCGGCGGAGTCCCACAACGACAATTCGCTGAACGATCCCTCGCCGTTCATCCAGACGAACATCGTCGGAACCTTCGTCCTCCTGGAGGCGGTCCGCAAGCACGGCAGACGGTTCCACCACGTCTCCACGGACGAGGTCTACGGCGACCTCGAGCTCGACGACCCGGCGAAGTTCACCGAGACCACCCCGTACAACCCCTCCAGCCCGTACTCGGCCTCGAAGGCCGGCTCGGACCACCTGGTGCGCGCGTGGGTGCGCTCCTTCGGCGTGCAGGCCACGCTGAGCAACTGCTCCAACAACTACGGCCCGTACCAGCACATCGAGAAGTTCATCCCGCGCCAGATCACCAACCTGATCGACGGCGTCCGCCCCCGCCTCTACGGTCAGGGCGTCAACGTCCGGGACTGGATCCACACGGAGGACCACTCCTCGGCCGTGCTGCGCATCCTCGAACGCGGCCAGATCGGCCGCACATACCTGATCGGCTCGGACGGCGAGAGGAACAACAGGGAGATCGTGGAGATCCTCCTCGAGCTCTTCGACCGCCCCGCGGACGACTACGACCTCGTGGCCGACCGCCCCGGCCACGACCTGCGCTACGCGATCGACAACACCGCCCTGCGCACCGAGCTCGGCTGGGAGCCGCAGTTCACGGACATCCGCGCCGGTCTGGCGGACACGGTCCGCTGGTACCGCGAGAACGAGGCCTGGTGGCGCCCGGCCAAGGACGCCGTCGAGGCCACGTACCGCGCCCAGGGCCAGTGAGGGAGAACCGCTGATGCGCATCACCGAGACCGCCATCCCCGGCCTGCTCGTCCTCGACCTCGACGTCCACGGGGACAACCGCGGCTGGTTCAAGGAGAACTGGCAGCGGGAGAAGATCCGTGCCCTCGCCGCCGAGCACCCCCGCCTCGCCTCGCTCGCCCCGGTGCAGAACAACATCTCCTTCAACGACGCCGTCGGCACCACCCGCGGCATCCACGCCGAACCCTGGGACAAGTACGTGGCCGTCGCCCACGGCCGGATCTTCGGCGCCTGGGTGGACCTGCGCGAAGGGCCGTCCTTCGGCGCCGTCGCCACCGTGGAGCTCGGCCCGGAGAAGGCCGTCTTCGTGCCGCGCGGGGTGGGCAACTCCTACCAGACGCTCGAGCCGGACACGGCCTACACCTACCTGGTGAACGACCACTGGTCCGCCGACGCGCAGGGCCAGTACACGTTCCTCAACCTCGCGGACCCGACGGCGGCCATCGCCTGGCCCATCCCGCTCGAGGACGCCGAGCTCTCGGACAAGGACCGCGCCCACCCGATGCTCGCGGACGTCACCCCCATGCCGCCCGCCCCGATCCTCGTGCTCGGCGCCGGCGGCCAGCTCGGCCGCGCCCTCGTGGCCCGCGCCGAGGCCGCGGGGATCCCGGTCGAGGCCCACGGCCGGGACACGTGGGACATGACCGATCCGGCCTCGTGGCCGCGGGAGCACTTCCGCGGCCTGCGCGCCGTGGTCAACGCGTCCGCCATGACCGCGGTGGACGCCGCCGAGGCGCCCGAGGGGAGGGCCCAGGCCTGGGCCGTCAACGCGACCGCCGTCGCCGAGCTCGCCCGCCGCTGCGCCGAGGCCGGCGTCCCCCTGGCCCACGTCTCGACCGACTACGTGTTCGACGGCGCCCTCCCCGTGGGGCAGGAGCACCCGGTGGACCACCCGCTTGCGCCGCTGGGCGTCTACGGCCAGTCGAAGGCCGCCGGCGAGGCTGCGGTGCGCACCGTGCCGCGGCACTGGATCGTCCGCACCTCCTGGGTGATCGGGGAGGGGAAGAACTTCGTGGCCACCATGGCCTCCCTCGCCGAGCGCGGGATCGACCCGGCCGTCGTCGCCGACCAGCACGGCCGCCTCACCTTCGCCGACGACCTCGCCGACGCCCTGCTGCACCTGGTCACCACGGACGCGCCCACGGGCACGTTCCACATGACCAACAGCGGCGACATGGTCACCTGGCACGACGTCGCCCGGTGGGTCTTCGAGGACACCGGCCACGACGCCGCGCGCGTCTCCGCCACGACCACCGCCGCGTACCTGGCCGGCAAGGAGGGCGTGGCCCCGCGGCCGACGAACAGCGCCCTCGACCTCGGGCCCCTGGCCGCCGTCGGTTACACCGCCCCGGACCAGCGCGAACGCCTGCGCACGTACCTGAGGCGCTGACCCCGTCTCGCACGACGAAGCCCCCGCCGGCTTCGGCGGGGGCTTCGTGCGTGGGGGCGATCAGCTACGCGTGCGGGCCTTGCGGCGTGAACGCCGCCCCTTCTTCGCGGACGAACCGACGCTCGAGAGGTACTTCTCGTGGGACTTGTGGTACGTGCTCTCGTACCCGTAGCCATAGGAGTAGCCGCCGCCGCGCTGGGAGCGCGCGACGCCGTTCATGACCACGCCCAGCAGATGCGCGTCCACCGCGGCGAGATTCTCCACAGCCGCCTCCAGGTGGTCCTTGCGGGTCCGCCCCTGACGCACCACGAGCACAGTCCCGTCCACGGCCGTGGCCAGGAGGGAGCCGTCCGTGACGGGCAGCAGGGGAGGGGAGTCGACGATGACGAAGAAGTCCTCCGATGCCAGCTTCAGCAGGGCCCGCATGCGCTTCGAGCCCAGCAGCTCCGACGGGTTCGGGGGCGTCCGGCCGGCGGGGAGCAGCGTGAGGTTCGGGATTCCGGTGGCCGCGAGGGCGTCGTCCGGCTGCACCTCACCGGCCAGCACCTCGGACAGGCCCACGTCGCCCGCCACCTGGAAGAGCTCGTGCTGCCGGGGGCGCCGCAGGTCGGCGTCCACCACGAGCACCCGTTCGCCTGCCAGGGCCAGGGCGCGGGCCAGATTCGAGGCGACGGTCGACTTGCCCTCGGAGGGGTCCGCGCTCGTGAACGAGACGACGCGGGGCGGCTCGTCGACGGAGACGAACTTGAGGTTGGTGCGCAGCGCCCGGATGGCCTCGCCGGCCCGGGGATCGAGGTCCACGGCCTCCTCGCCCGTGCGAGTCAGGGACGCGTTCTCTGGAACGGCGCCGATCACGCCGGCGCCGGTGATCTCCTTCACGTCGGCGCGGCTGCGCACCTTCACGTCCAGGAGACGACGGAGCACGGCGATGGCGAGTCCCGCACCCAGTCCGGCCACGACGCCCAAGAGGACGTTGCGCCGGGTGTCAGGGCTCACGGGGGCAGAGGGCACGCGGGCGTCGGACAGCGGCACGACCTCCAACGGGCTGTTCTTGTCCACGTCCGCCGCCACGTCCGCCGTCGCCTGCAGAGCACTGTTCGCGAGCTGCGCGGCGGTCTCGGGATCCGTCGAGGTGGCGGTCACCTTGATCATGCTGGACTCGGGGACGAGCACCGCGGAGAGCGAACCGTCGCCGTCCTGCCCCGTGTCCTGGGCCACGCGTTCACGCACGGCCTCGCTGTTGATCAGGGCGACGTAGGCCTGAGCCCGGCTCTCGGCGGGCAGGTTGCTGGTGATGAGGCTCTGATCTGCAGCCCGCGCGGCGAGGAACCCCTGAGATTCGGACGCGTAGATCCGGGGCTGCAGCGCGGAGTAGCCCCAGCCCAGCAGACCCCCCACGAGGGCGGCCGCCAGCAGCAGGAGGAGGTTGGCGCGCAGCAGGCGGAAGAAGTCGACGATCGTCACGGAGCACCTCGGGGGTCATGGACGGGAATGCGCGGGCCGTCGTGGGCGAGGCACGCGCGGTCCACGGTACCAAGACCCCTCGTGCGGTCTGCCGGGCCCGAGGACGAGGCACGCCACCGCGCTACGCTGAGCCGAGTATCGCCCGGCGTCCATGAAAGGTTCCGCACCATGCGCCCGAGCACGCCCCGTGACCGGACGGCTGCCCGCGCCATGGGGGCCGTCGCGCCACCCGAGGCCCGGCCTGCCAGGCGTCACGCCTCACTCGGCCTCGTCCCGGACGGTCAGGCCGCGTGGACCCGCTCCCCGTGGAACCCCTTGGTCACGCCGGCCTCACCGCGGCTGTTCGAGGCCGTGCTGGCCATCGGCCTGGTGATGGATGCGTTCACCGCTCCCGGCCTGCCGATCCCGTTCGCGGAGTTCTCCGCCATCCTTCTGCTGCTCCTCGCCTCATTCCGGCAGCCCCGCCGGGACCTCTCCCACTACGGCGTGCTGGCCCTCGTCGCACTGGTCCTGGTGGCGTATCTCGTCGCGGTGACCGTGCACAACGACCTCGACCCCACGCGTCGCGCCACGAGGATCACGCTCCTGATCCTGCTGATCTACGCCATCGCCAGCGAGAGGATCGACATCAAGGGCGTCCTCTACGGGATGACGGCCGGAGCACTGATCAACGTGCCCCTCTTCTACGCGGGCCTGGCCCCGGACACCTACGGGGGCTACCTCACCGGCTTCCTCGGGGACAAGAACGTCTCCGGCCTCTTCTATGCGCTCCTGCCGGTGCTGCTCGTGGCCACCATGCAACGCATGGGCCCGAAGCTCCTCGTGCTGGGTGCCGGCTTCGCCCTGACCTTCCTCACCGGCTCGCGGACCTCGATGGCCGGTCTGCTCTGCGCCGTCGTGTGGATCCTCGTGAGCCCCTACCTGGGGCGGGTCCTCCGTATCGCACTCGCCGTCGTCATGGGCTGGTTCGTCAGCTGGGCCGAGGAGAACCTGGCCGACCTCGGCATCTTCGGAGACCGCACCGGCACGGACTGGTTCCGGGCCGAGATCCAGCAGGCGTCCGCGGAGAAGGTGGCCGACACCTCGTTCTTCGGCCAGGGGCTCTCCACCGCCGTCGTCGATCTGGACAACGTGACCATGTTCTTCCACAACTCCTATCTGGGGCTGCTGGTGGAGGGCGGCTGGCCGTTCCTGATCGTGGTGGTGGGCGCCTACCTGTGGCTGTGCCTGCGGCCCTTCGCCCGGACGCACCGATCGCCGTCGCGGGTGGCCGTCGAGGCCGCCGCGGTCATCATCCTGGTCACCTCCCTTCAGCTCGGTGAGGTGTTCATCACGATCTTCGGCGCCATCGTGCTCGGCTGCGGCCTGCTGCTGAGCGCCCAGGAGGACGACGAATCCCACGGCGTGTCTGCGGGTGAGCGGGCTCACCGCCGCAAGCTGGACCGCATCGTGGAGCGGTCCCGGCGTGCAGGCGTCTGAGCCGGCCCGCCGGCGTCGGTGCTATCCTGTCCAGGTTGCCCAGGCGAGGGAGCGCGCGCTCCGTGATCGACGAGGCCGCCGCCGCGCGTCAGCGTGCTGACCCGCTGCGGCACTGAAGCCCCCTCCTGGCCGCATCCCGCGCCGCCCCCGGCTGCGCGGCCGAGACCCCCACAGGAGGACGCATCATGTCTGACCAGCTCAAGATCAAGGTCACCCGCCGCACCGACTTCGGCAAGGGTGCCGCCCGCCAGGCCCGCCGCGCCGGCCTGATCCCCGCCGTCGTCTACGGCCACGGCCAGGAGCCCGTGCACCTGCTGCTGCCGGCCCAGGAGACCACCCTGGCCGTCCGCAACCCCAACGCCCTGCTCACCGTCGTGAACGAGGCCGGCGAGGAGCACCTGGTCCTGCCCAAGGACATCCAGCGCCACGCCATCAAGGACACCGTGGAGCACCTGGACCTCATCGAGGTCCGCCGCGGCGAGAAGGTCATCGTCGAGGTCACCGTGCATGTCGAGGGCGAGGTCGCCCCCGGCAACGACTACGTGCTGGACTACGTCACCGTGCCGGTCGAGGCCGACGCCACCGACCTGCCCGAGGCCGTCACCATCTCCGTCGAGGGCCGCGAGGCCGGCGACCACGTGTACGCCCCGGACGTGCAGGTCCCCGCCGGCGCCACCCTGCAGCTCGAGGACGACATCGTCATCGCCACCGTCTCGGAGGTCGTCGAGCAGGACCTCGGCGACGAGTCCGTGCAGGAGGAGCAGGCCGCCGAGTCTGCCGAGGGCGAGTCCGAGGGCTCCGAGGACTGATCACGCCATGACGACGGGGACCACGCTCATCGTCGGGCTCGGCAATCCCGGGCCCGAGTACGAGCGCACCCGTCACAACGTCGGCCAGATGGTGGCGGATGAGCTCGCCTCCCGCATGGGGGTCGGGTTCACCCGCCACCGGGCCGGCGCCGTGGTGGCTACGGGTCGCCTCGGCATCGGGGGACCGCGCGTCGTGCTCGCGAAGTCCACCGGCTACATGAACGTCTCTGGACGCCCCGTCTCCGCGCTGGCGTCCTTCTACGGGATCGGACCCGAGGACCTCGTGGTGGTCCACGACGAGCTGGACATCCCGTTCGACACCCTGCGCCTCAAGCGCGGCGGGGGAGAGGGCGGCCACAACGGCCTGAAGTCCATCACCGCCTCGCTCGGCACCAAGGACTACGCCCGCGTGCGCGTCGGCATCGGCCGGCCCCCGGGCCGCATGGACGTGGCCGACTTCGTGCTGCGCCCCTTCACGAAGCCCGAGCAGGACGTCCTGCCGCTGCACGTGGACCGCGCGGCGGACGCCGTCGAGAAGCTCGTCACGGACGGGCTCGAGGCCGCCCAGCAGGCGTTCCACTGAGTCTCCCGCCCCGGGCGGACGTCCTCGACGGGGGCTCAGCCCCACGCTCAGGGGGTCGGGGTCACGGCGCGGGCCAGGGCATCCGCGATGGTCTCCAGGGCGGGATCCATGATCTGGATCATCTCCGCGTACCCCTCCACCGGCCCGCGGAACGGGTCCACGACGTCGAGGGGCTGGGCGGTCGACCGCGCGAGGGCCCGGTGGCGGGCCGCCTCCGCCGCGAACGCACGCACCCCGCGACCGGCGGGGATCCAGTCCCGCCCGTCCCGCTGGTCCATCGCGCGGACCAGCGCCGCGAGCTCCAGCACGGTGAACACCCGCGCGACGGCCTGCGGCACTTCTTGGAGTGCGAAGCGCATGTGCTCCTGAGCCGCGGCCAACACGAGATCCGCCTCCGCCACCATGAACGGCTGCAACGCTGCGGGACGGTGGCCTTCCAGCCCGGTGACGCCGGCCTCGGCGCCGAGCCGCACGAGCGGCGGCGGCACCGTCAGTGCCTGGTTCGGCTGGGAGCCGGCGCTGCCGACCTCCACCCGGCCGGGGGCCAGGACCGCCAGCCGGCCCTGCAGGGCCCGGCTCGCATAGGCCGAGCGGCACACGTTGCCGGTGCACACGATGAGCACGGCGTCCGGCGAGGGAAGGGCCCGGCGCCCCCGCCGGGCAGGCGGAGCCGAGCTCGACAGCGCCGGGCGACGGGCGAACGAGATCAACTGCGCGCGGCTCCGCCGTCACGCTCGAGCCACGAGGACAGCGCCCGGGCCTGACGATTGACGACCTTGCCGACCATCGGCTCGGCCTTCGCCGCGAGCTTCGAGCCCACCAGCGGGATCCGGCAGACGAGGGTGCCGTCCACGGAGAACTGGGAGCCCTCACCGGCGGCGGTCAGGCGGAGGGAGCCGTCCGCCGTCGCCTTGGCGGAGGGAACGGTGATGGTGGTGGTGCCGGCGCGGGAGCCGTCCGCGGCGGGCGCGTCCCAGCGCTCCACCTGCTCCACCTGGAGGGCGGAGCCGATGAGCTTGCGGGCCATGTCCGGGACCCGGTCCGGGATACGGTCCGCGGGCAGGGAGCGCACGGCGGTGACGGTCATCGCGCCCTCCGGGGAGCCCTCCACGGAGAACGAGACCAGGGAGCCGCCGAAGGACTCGACCACGGAACGGTGGAAGTCCTCGGACGCCAGGGCGGCTGCCACGGCCGCCGGCGGGTGCGGGATGGACTGCTGAGCGGAAAAGGCCACGGTGTCTCCTCGGGGTCAAGTCGGGCCGCGCCCGGCGGGCCATGAGAGGGCCGGCACCGGTTCGCCGACGGCGATGGGCGTCCGTTCCTCACCTTATATGCTGGCCTCCGCGACCCGGGTCCCGCGCACGGTGCCGGGACCGGCCGCGCGACCCCTCGTGAACCCCCTGGAAGGTGTGTCCGCCATGTCGGCACTCTGGGCCGTGGCCCTCATCATGCTCCTGAGCGGGACGGCGAAGCTCCGTTCCGGCGAGGACGTGCAGGCCACGTTCACCCGACTCAGGGTGCCCCGCCCGTTCGCGGCCCCCAGCCTGGCGCGCGCGTTCCCCTGGCTCGAGCTGCTGCTCGCCGCCGCCCTCCTGCAGCCCTTCACCCTGCTGCGTCCCGTCGTCGGCCTGGTGGCCGTGGCCCTCTTCGCCGCCTTCCTCGCGCTCGTGGTCCGGGCCCAGGACGACGGCGTCTCGTGCGGATGCTTCGGCGAGGCCTCGGCCGCCCCGATCTCCCGCACCACCGTGGTCCGCAACGTCGTCTTCCTGGCCCTCGCCGTCCTGGCCCTGGCCGAGGGGATCGTCTCGCTGGCGGTGCACGGCGCGGGCCTGGCCTGGCAGCCGCTCACCGCCTTCGGCGCCGGGGCGTGGGCGTGGGCCCTGCTCGTGTCCGTGCTGCTCGCGACCGCCGCGTTCCTGGCCGG
>NZ_RBLN01000204.1:0-3796 GCF_003989405.1 Micrococcus sp. HSID17227
TCGGCCGGCGGCGGCTTCGGGGGGAACAACGACGGCGGCTTCGGCGGCGCCCAGCAGGGCGGCGGCTGGGGCGGCCAGCAGCAGGGCGGTGGCCAGGCCGCACCGCAGGACCCCTGGTCCGGCGGCGGTGGCGGCGGATGGGACACCCCGTCCTCCAACGAGCCCCCGTTCTGATCCTGCATTGACCGGGCGCGGCCCCCACGGCCGCGACGGACACGGAACACCACGGACCTCTCCGTCCGGGCGCATCTCGCCCGGAGGGCCGCCCCCCGGTGGCCCATCCCACCCGCGACCCGGCACCGCCGGGCCGCACTGCACACGGCCCCGTGCCCCGTACGGGACGCCGCGTGATCCCATCCCGCAGAACCGTTCTGCGGGCTCCAGAGAACTCTGAAGGAGCACCACGATGGCGAAGGCTGAACTCCGCAAGCCCAAACCGAAGTCCAACCCGCTCAAGGCCGCCAAGATCACCGAGATCGACTACAAGGACGTGGCCCTGCTGCGCAAGTTCATCTCCGACCGCGGGAAGATCCGTGCCCGTCGCGTGACCGGCGTGACCGTCCAGGAGCAGCGCAAGATCGCCCAGGCCGTCAAGAACGCCCGCGAGGTGGCCCTGCTGCCCTACGCCGGCGCCGGCCGCGGCTGATCGAGCGAGCGAAGGAAGGAACACCCAGATGGCAAAGCTCATCCTGACCCAGGAAGTGGCCGGTCTCGGCACCTCCGGTGACGTGGTCGAGGTCAAGAACGGGTACGCCCGCAACTACCTGCTCCCGCGCGGTTTCGCCACCGTGTGGACCAAGGGCGGGGAGAAGCAGGTCGAGTCCCTGCAGAAGGCCCGCGCGGCCCGCGCCACGGCGAGCCTGGAGGACGCGCAGGCCCAGGCCGCGCAGCTCCAGTCCGCCACCGTGAAGCTCGAGCGCACCGCTGGTGCGGAGGGCCGCCTGTTCGGCGCCGTCCAGACCGCCGACGTCGCCGAGGCGATCGAGGCCGCCGGCCTCGGCTCCGTGGACAAGCGCTCGATCACCCTGCCGGCGCACATCAAGTCCGTGGGCAACCACGAGGCCCAGGTCCGCCTGCACGAGGACGTCATCGCGACCGTCCAGCTGCAGGTCGTGGCCGCCAAGGCCAAGAAGTGATCATCCGCTTCTGAGCCCGTCGCGTACGCGACGCTCACCCGAGGCCCCGGTCCGCTCTTCACGAGCGGGCCGGGGCCTCGTGCCGTGGGGGAACATGGAGGTCATGCCCTCCGCCCCACCGTCCTCCGACCCCGCCGGCTCGACGGCGGCCCCGCGCCCGCCCCTGTGGACGCGCCCGTTCATCCTCGTCAGCGCCACCTACCTGTTCGTGGCGATGATCTTCTACACGCTCATGACCGCCATGGCGCTCTACGCCGTCACGTCCTTCGGCGCGTCGGACGCGGAGGCCGGCGTCGTGGTGGGGGCGTTCGTGCTGGGCGCGGTCCTCACCCGCATGACGACGACGCCCGCCACCTTCGCGTGGGGGCGGCGGCGGGTCCTGCTCGTCGCCTTGGCCTGCTACGTCCTCACGACGGCTGAAGCGCCCTGGGTTTCGTTCCGATCCAACTGAAGGAGAATCGGAACATGCCCAAGAAGTTCAGCCCCGAGCTGCGTGAGCGTGCCGTGCGGATGGTCCTCGAACGCCAAGCCGCTGAGGGTGGGCCTCGCGCGTACTCGATCCGGGCCATCGCCCCGCAGGTCGGCGTCGGCGAGGAGACTCTACGCATGTGGTGCAACCGCCACGGCCACGAGATCACCCAGGCACCGGCGGGAGAGGATCTGAAGCAGGAGAACAAGCGCCTCAAGCGCGAGCTTGCTGAAGCCCGGGGAGCGAACGAGATCCTCAAAGCCGCCTCGGCTTTTTTCGCAGCGGAGCTCGACCGCCCCACGACGAGATGATCGCGTTCATCAACGAACACCGTGATCAGTTCGGGGTCGAGGCCATCTGCCGTGTGCTCAACACGACGGAATGTGGGTTCATCACCTCCCGCGGCTATCGTGCCGCGAAGAGTCGGCCGGTGTCCGCTCGGGCTCTGCGCGATGCGATCCTCATCGAGGAGCTCAAGCGGATCCATGCGGAGAACTACAGCGTCTACGGGGTGCGCAAGATGCACCACGCGATGGCCCGGGCCGGCGGGGAGATCGGCCGGGACCAAGTAGCCCGCCTCATGCGTGCCGCCGGCCTGCAGGGAGTGCGGCCTGGCCGCAAGCCGATCACGACGAAGCCGGCAGGTGAGCCGGATGCTCGTCCTGACATGGTCGAGCGCCGCTTCGCCGCGGAGCGCCCGAACCAGCTGTGGGTCGCTGACATCACCTACGTCAGGATCCTGGGCGGGTTCTGCTACGTCGCGTTCATCACCGACGTCTACTCCCGGCGCATCGTCGGGTGGGCCGTCTCAGGCAGCCTGCACACGGTCGGGCTGCCGCTGCTGGCCCTGGAGCACGCCCTGTTGAGCACGGGAGCTAGCCGTAGCCGGCAGGGACTGATGCACCATTCGGACCGCGGCTCCCAGTACGTCTCTCTGGCGTATTCGGACGCGCTCATCACCGCTGGGGTGAGCGCCTCGGTGGGCACCGTGGGCGACTCCTACGACAACGCCCTAGCCGAGACCGTGAACGGGCTCTACAAGGCCGAGCTCATCCATGCCAAGCGGATCTGGGAGTCCGTCGAGGCGGTGGAGCTGGCCACGATGGGGTGGGTGCACTGGTGGAACACCACCCGCCTCCATGAAGCCCTCGGCTACCGCCCCCCAGCGGAGGTCGAGGCGGCTTACACTCACGATCAGGATTCAGCGCCCGTTGCGTCCTGACCCCGGAACGAAACCCAGGGCGCTTCAGGCGGCGTACCTCTGGGCGGACTCCCTTGCCGCACTGACCGCGGTACGCCTGCTCAACGGCATGTGCTTCGGCGCGGCCGGCACCGTGCTGGCCACGGCCGTGCAGCGGATCGTCCCGCCCGTGCGCCGCTCCGAGGGCACCGGCTGGTTCTCCACGTCGATGACGCTCGCGGGCGCCGTCGGGCCGATGGTGGCCCTGCAGCTGAGCACCACCCTCGGCTACGACGCCCTGTTCTGGGCGTGCATCGGCTTCACGGGCATGGCCCTGCTGATCGCCCTGTTCCTGCGCGTGCCCGAGCCGCCGCTGACGGGCCGGTTCCGGCTGCACCGGGCGGACGTGTTCTCCGCGGAGGTGGCGCCGGCGGCGGGCGTGGCCCTGGCCTCCGGGTTCATGTACGGCGGCATCCTCGCGTTCATGGCCACGTTCGCGCAGCAGCAGGGCTACCCGGCGATGGTGCCGAGCCTGTTCTTCCTGCTCTTCGCCGCGGGCACCATCGTGGGCCGCGCCGTCCTGGGCGTGCTGCACGACCGGCACGGGGACAACGCCGTCGTCTACCCGATCCTCGCGGGGATGGCGGTCTCCTACGCGGTGCTGGCGCTGTGGCGGGAGCCGGCGGGCATGCTCGTGGCCGGCGCCCTGCTGGGGCTGACCTACGGGCCCGTGGTGAGCGTGTTCCAGACCATCGCGATCAAGGTGGTCCGGCCCACCGAGATCGGCGTCGCCACGGGCACGTTCTTCCTGCTCCTGGACCTCGGCACCGGCCTCGGCCCCATGGTGCTCGGCGCGGTGGTGGCCGCCGTCGGGATCCCGGTGATGTACCTGCTCTCCGGCGGGGTCGGGGTGGCGCTGCTGCTCTACTACCGGCTCGTGCACGGCGGCCGGGCCATCGCCCGGCGCCCGCCCCCGGCCTGAACCGGGCGGCGCGCTCAGGCGGGCCCGTG
>NZ_RBLN01000205.1:0-3848 GCF_003989405.1 Micrococcus sp. HSID17227
GAACCGGCTGGTGCGGCGGTCCACGACGAGGATCCACAGCAGACACACGGCGGAGACGATCAGGGACACGGCCTTGGCCTGGTCCGCGATGTCCAGGAACTGCCAGGTGAAGAGCTGGTCCGACGCACCGAACGCCAGGAAGTAGCCGACCGTGAACACGACCCACTTGATCTGCCAGTTGTCCCGGATGCCGATCACAGCGAAGAACGGCAGCAGCCACAGCAGGTACCAGGGCTGGATGATGGGCGAGAGGATCACCAGCGCGGTGAACGCCCACGTCATGCGCGTCATCACGCGGTCCTGGCGGCCGAGGAACATCAGGGCCAGCACGATGAGCACCGAGAGCACGCGTCCGGCGGTCTTGTACACGCCCTCGACGGCCTGCACGTCCGCCCCCTGTCCGAGGAGCTCGCTCGCCCCCACCGTGAGGAGGGACAGCATGCCGATCGGCCCCCACGGCACGGTGCCCGTGCCCGTGCCGACCATGACGGCCACCCAGCCGAAGCCGAAGCCGTTGAGCACGCCCACCAGGGCCATGAGGCCGAAGGAGATCCCGGCGGTGAGGGCCCAGAAGGCGAACCGGCGCGGCCATCGGGCCGTCGGGCCGGCCCACAGCAGGCCGATGAACGGGAGCAGCACGAGGGTGATGGGCTTGATGCCCAGGGACAGGGTGACCAGCACGACGCCGGCCACCCCCCACGCGACGGACTGCCCGGGCCGCTGGGGGCGGAGCGGATGCCCGGCGCGCAGCGCGCACCACGTGCCGGCCAGGGCGAGGCCGACCATGAGGGCGTCGTTGTGCCCGGACGCGACGAAGCTGATGGTGAAGAGCGGGTTGGCGGCGCTGATCCACTGCGCCCACGCACCGTTGACGCCCAGCCGGCGGGCCAGCAGCGGCACGAAGACCATGATCAGCGCGACGCCGGCCACCGCCACCAGGCGGAACAGGAAGATCGCCAGGTCCGGGTTCATGTCCCCCGAGATCGCGACGACGGCCTGCTCGATCCACAGGAAGATCGGACCGTACGGGGTCTCGGAGTCCGCCCAGGTCGCGTCCGCTCCGAGCTGGAACCAGTTGGACAGCGAGGAGATCGTGTCCACGTAGGGGTCCTGCCCCGCCACCATGAGACGGCCCTGCCCCACGTAGGCGAAGATGTCCCGGCTGAAGATCGGCAGTGCCACGACCTGGGGCAGGCACCACAGGACGGTGGCGAGGTTGACCGTGCGCAAAGCGCCGCGGCCGAAGGGGCGGATCGTCTGGCCCAGCCGCAGCCAGGCCCAGAACATCACCCAGCAGCCGAGGGTGAGGAGCACCGTGCCGGCCAGCACGCCGGTCTCCTGGGTGCGCCACGGGATCAGCCACTGCCAGCGGTTGATCGGGGAGGCCGAGGCCAGCCAGCCGACGGAGTACGAGCCCACCACCAGGAGGAGGGAGCCGAGGGTCCCCACCAGGATGGGCCACCAGTCCGCGCCGGCGACCTGGGGGTCCGCGCGGAGGCCGCCGACGCCGACGTACTCCGGCCGGTGGGCCGTGGACCCGGACGGACGCGGGGTCGACACGCTCATGCGACGGGTCCTTCCGTGCGGTCCTGCGTGGGCGCGCGAGGGCGCGGCTCGCTCGAATCTACCATCGTGACACGCGAGTAGCCTGGGGGCATGAGCGAGACGAGCACCCCCGCGCCGGAGAGCGCCCCCCTGGTCTGGATCGACTGCGAGATGACCGGCCTGCACCCCCAGGTCGACGAGCTCGTCGAGGTGGCGGTGCTCATCACGGACGCCGAGCTGAACATCCTGGACGAGGGCATCGACCTGGTGATCCGTCCCTCCGCGGCCGCCCTCGAGCAGATGGACCCGTTCGTCCGGGACATGCACACCACCTCGGGCCTCCTGCCGGAGCTCGCGGAGGGCCTCGAGCTCGACGACGCCGCCGCGCGCGTCCTCGAGTACATCGCCGCCCGCGTGCCCGCCGGCAAGGGCCTGCTGGCCGGCAACACGGTGGGCCAGGACAAGCTGTTCCTCGCCCGCTACATGCCCGCCGTCGTCGACCACCTGCACTACCGGATCGTGGACGTGTCCACCGTGAAGGAGCTGGCCCGGCGCTGGTACCCGCGCGCCTACTACCAGGCCCCCGCCAAGACCGGCGGCCACCGCGCCCTCGGGGACATCAAGGACTCCATCACCGAGCTGCGCTACTACCGGGCCGCCGTCATGGCCCCCGCCCCCGGCCCCACCACGGAGGAGGCCCGCGCCATCGCGGAGGTGGTGTCCGGGGCGCAGGCCTGAGCAGGCACTCCCGGCCCCACTGCCCCGATTCGGCGCTGCGCGGGATCTCGTGTACTGTGGACCCCGCTGCGCCGCGCGGATCCGTCCGTGTGAAGCAGACATGGTGGGCGTAGCTCAGTCGGCAGAGCGTCTGGTTGTGGTCCAGAAGGTCGCGGGTTCAATCCCCGTCGCTCACCCCACTCGAAGCCCCCGGAATCCTTACTGGTTCCGGGGGCTTCTTCGTGTGCTCCCCGAGCGGGCCGCGCTCCCCCTGCGCCCGCAGCTGCGGGATCGTGGTGCCAGCCGAGTCCCGCGTGGCCGCGGCGAGCGAGTCGGCCGCCGGACCGGTGAGGCCGGCGTCGTCCAGGGCCGCGGGCAGCGTGGCGGCGAGGGCGATGGACAGGGTGGCCCCGGCGAACGCGGTGCCCAGCGCTGAGCCGATCTGCCGGACCGTGCTCTGCGTCGCGGCGCCCTGACCCGAGATCTGCACGGGGATGTCCTGGAGCACCATGTCCGTCAGCTGCGCCGAGGCCAGGCCGAGCCCGAGGCCGTACACGACGAGGGGCACGGCGACGAGCCAACCCGAGGTGTCCGGGCCCAGGAGCAGGGCGAGCGCCACGACCCCGGCCACCTCCAGGCCCAGCCCGATCAGCACGGTGCCCGGGGCGCCGAACCGGGCCGCCAGGTGACGGGCCGCGGCGTCCGAGAGGAACGCGCCTGCGGCCATCGCGGCCAGGACCAGGCCCGCCCCCATCACGTCCAGGCCGAGCGGCGCACCTTCTCGCGGTGTCGCTCCAACCCTTCGAACAGCGCGAGGGCGAGCGCCGCGACCGCGAGCGCGACGGGGACGACGCCGCCGGGCATCAACCGCTCGACGGATCCCCGGTCCGCTGCCGGGCGTAGAGTCGGCCGGTGAGGGCGTCGACCCGACGCCGCACCCCCGCCGACGAGGAGGCCAGCCCATGTCCGTCGTGAAGATCAACGCCATCAGCGTCCCCGAGGGCGCCGGCCCGGAACTCGAGAAGCGGTTCGCCGCCCGCAAGCACGCGGTGGACCAGGAGCCGGGCTTCGAGGGCTTCCAGCTGCTCCGGCCCACCGCGGGCGAGGACCGCTACTTCGTGGTCACGACGTGGGCGTCGGAGGAGGACTTCCAGCGCTGGCGGGACGGGCGCATGCCCGCCGCTCACGCCGCCGAGCAGGGCGGCCGCCCGGCGCCGGTCGCCACGGGCGCCGACCTGCTCGAGTTCGAGGTCGTGGACCTGGGCTGACCCGGGCGCCGCAGCAGGCGCATCGCGTTCACGATGACCAGCAGCACGGACGCCTCGTGCACGAGCATGCCGACGGCCATCGTGACGCCGCCGGCGAAGACGCCGGCCAGCAGGGCCACGACGGTCACGAGGGAGATCGCGATGTTCTGCCGCATCACCCGCACCGTGCGCCGGGCCAGATCGAGCGCCTGCGGCAGCCGCTCGAGCCGGTCGCCCATCAGGGCGATGTCCGCGGTCTCGATGGCCACACCGGAGCCGGCCGCGCCCATGGCCACGCCGATGTCCGCCGTCGCCAGGGCCGGGGCGTCGTTGACGCCG
>NZ_RBLN01000206.1:0-3925 GCF_003989405.1 Micrococcus sp. HSID17227
TTGCTCAGCGTCGAACACGCCCTGCTCCCCGCGAGCGGCTCGCCGGGGGGCGGGCCGGGGCAGGACCTGGGTGGTCTCCGCCTCGGGGGCGGCGTGGGAGCCGGCCTCGGCCTCGTGGATCACCGGGGAGTCGTAGGCGGTGCTGGCGGTGTGCTCCGGGGCGGCGTCGGCGGCCTGCTCCTCGCGTGCCCGGCGCCCGCCGAACAGGCGCGCGAACAGGCCGGGGCGGGAGGCCCCGGCGGCGTGGGCGCCGGCGGCCGGGCCGTCCAGGTAGGACTGGTCGTGGTCCGGGTGGGTGCGCCCGGTCTCCGCATCCACGGAGAGCGGGGTGGCGAGGTCCTCGGCCTCGCGGCGCTCCTCCCGGGCCCGGCGCCGCTCGGCACGGCGGGCGGCCCGCTGCTCGGAGGCACCCTCGGGGTCCTGGCCCGTGAGCCAGTCGTAGCCGCCCGCGATCCGCTGCGGGATCGAGCCGACGGGCGTCGCGGTGAGCACGAGCACCGAGAAGAAGGCCAGCAGGATCATGAGGACCCAGACGGGCACGGGTGTCAGCAGGGAGGCCAGCGGCGCCGTCGCCAGGTAGCCGACCATGCCCCCGGCGCCGAGCATGTCCTCGAAGGCCTCGGCGGCCGAGGGCACGCCGCCCACGAGGTGGGCGATGCCGGAGCCGGCGACCGTGGCCATGAGCAGGCCGATGATGATGCGCCCGTTGGCGCGATGGTCCGTGGCGTGGCGGAAGCAGCGCACGGCCACGACGAGCAGGGCGATCGGCACCAGGAGGGCGAACCACCCGACGGTGCCGCCCACCACCCCGTGCACCACGCGGCCGACGGCGGTGCCGCGCAGGCCCCACCACTCCACGGCCGCGATCAGCGCGGCGAGCAGCAGCAGGAGCAGGCCGGTGCCGTCACGGCGTTCCTCGCGGTCGATGCGCACGTCCGGGCCGAGCTTGCGGAAGCCCGCGCCGACCGGTGTGGCCAACCCCATCCACAGGGTGTGCAGGGCGCGCAGGGGCGCGGCGGGCCGGTCGGCCTCGGGGACGGTCGCGGTCGACCCCTTCCGTCCGGAGCCTCGGCGTCCGGCGGAGCCGGAGCGGGACGTGGCGGAGGAGGACGACGAACGCGTGGGGGAAGTACGGGTCGCCATGCCCACCAAACTACCGCGAACCGCGGACACGGCAGGCATGGCGACCCGGAGGGGTCAGGCCTCCAGGACCACCGGGATGATCATCGGGCGGCGGCGCAGCTTGCGGTTGACCCACGTGCCGACGGTCCGGCGGACCACCTGCTGGAGCTGGTGGGCGGTGTGGTCCTTGCTGGACTGCACGGCCTCCTCGAGCGCCCGGACGATCTTCGGCTTGATCTCCTCGAACACCTTCTCGTCCTCGGCGACGCCGCGGGCGTGGACGTCCGGGCCGGACACGATCGTGCCGGTCTGCCGGTTGACCACGGTGATGATCGAGATGAAGCCCTCCTCGCCCAGGACACGGCGGTCCTTGAGGTCCGAGTCGGAGATCTCACCCACGGAGGAGCCGTCCACGTACACGTAGCCGCACTCCACCTCGCCGACGACCTTCACGAGGCCGTCGGTCATGTCCACCACGGTGCCGTTGCCGGCCAGGATGACGTTCTCGGCCGGCACGCCGGTCTTCTCCGCGATCCGGCCGTTGGCGATCAGGTGGCGGGTCTCGCCGTGCACCGGCATCACGAACTCGGGCTCGACGATGTTGTAGCAGTACAGCAGCTCGCCCTCGGAGGCGTGGCCGGAGACGTGCACCTTGGCCATGCCCTTGTGCACCACGGTCGCGCCGAGCTTCATGAGCCCGTTGATCACGCGGAACACGGAGTTCTCGTTGCCCGGGATCAGGGAGGAGGCCAGCACGACGAGGTCGTCCTCCTCCAGCTGCACCTGGTGGTCGCCGTTGGCCATGCGGGACAGGGCCGCCATCGGCTCGCCCTGGGAGCCGGTGACCATGAGCACGATCTCGTCGTCTCGGTACTTGTCCACCTTGCGGATGTCCACGAGGATCCCGTTCGGCACGTTGAGGTAGCCGAGCTTCGCCGCGATGGTCATGTTGCGGATCATGGAGCGCCCGCCGAAGGCCACCTTGCGACCGTGCTTGTGGGCGGCGTCGAGGACCTGCTGGACGCGGTGCACGTGGGAGGAGAACGAGGCCACCACGATGCGGCGCTTCGCCGTGGCGAAGTAGCGCTCGAGGGTGGGGCCGATCTCCGCCTCCGTGGTGGTGAACCCCGGGACCTCGGCGTTCGTGGAGTCGGTCATGAACAGGTCCACGCCCTCCTCGCCGAGACGGGCGAAGGCGCGCAGGTCCGTGATGCGGCCGTCAAGCGGCAGCTGGTCCATCTTGAAGTCGCCGGTGTGCAGGATGGTGCCGGCGTCCGTGTGGATGGCGACGGCGAGCGCGTCCGGGATCGAGTGGTTCACGGCCACGAACTCGCACTCGAACGGGCCGAACTCGACGATGTCGTCTTCCTTGACCACGCGGGTGCGCGGCTTGATCCGGTGCTCCTCGAGCTTGGCCTCGATCAGGGCGAGGGTCAGCTTGGAGCCGATCACGGGGATGTCGTCGCGCAGGCGCAGCAGGTACGGCACGGCACCGATGTGGTCCTCGTGGCCGTGGGTCAGGACGATGCCGACGACGTCGTCCACGCGGTCCCGGATGTAGTCGAAGTCCGGCAGGATCAGGTCGACGCCGGGCTGGTGCTCCTCGGGGAAGAGGACGCCGCAGTCGACGATGAGGATCTTGCCGTCGATCTCGAAGGTGACCATGTTGCGGCCGACCTCCTCGAGGCCGCCCAGCTGGACGATGCGGCAGGTGCCCCGCTTGAGCTTGGGCGGGGTGGACAGGCGGGTGCCTGCGGTCATGGAACGGGTCCCTTCTAGAAGGTGATGCCGGCCTCCGCGAGGTCGGCTCGGATGACGGAGAGCTCGTCCGGCGTGGCCTGGACGAGGGGCAGCCGCACGGCTGCGGACGGGATGACGCCCTGGGCGGCGAGGACGGCCTTCGCGGCCACCGCGCCCTGGACGTGGGTCATGATGCCGCGCTGGACGGGGTCCAGCGCGAAGTGGTGATCACGGGCACCGGCCAGGTCGCCGGCGTGGACGGCGTCCACGAGCTGGCGGTACAGCTCGGGGGCCGCGTGCGCGGCCACCGAGACGACCCCGACGGCGCCGAGCGCCATGAGCGGCAGGGTCGCGCCGTCGTCGCCGGAGTAGAGGTCGAGGTCTGTGTGCGCCAGGACGGTGGTGGTGGACTGCAGGTCCCCCTTCGCGTCCTTGAGCGCACGGATGTTGGGGTGCTGCGCGAGCGCGATGATCGTCTCGGGCTCGATCGGCATCACGGAGCGGCCCGGGATGTCGTAGAGCATGATCGGCAGGTCCACGCCGTCGGCCACGGCCTCGAAGTGCGCGCGGATGCCGGCCTGGTTGGGCTTGTTGTAGTACGGGGTGACGAGCAGCAGCCCGTCCACGCCCGTCTCGGCCGCGCGGCGGGACAGCTCGAGGGTGTGCGCCGTGTCGTTGGTGCCGGTGCCGGCCACGACCCTGGCGCGGTCCCCCACGGCCTCGACGACGGTGCGGAACATCGCCACGTTCTCGTCGTCCGTGAGCGTGGAGGTCTCGCCGGTGGTGCCGGTGACCACGAGGCCGTCGGCCCCGCGGTCCACCAGGTGCTCGGCCAGCGCGGCGGCCGCCTCGAGGTCCACGGCGCCCTCGTCCGTCATGGGGGTGACCATGGCGGGCACGACCGTGCCGAAGAGCAGCTCGGAGGGGATGACGGCGGAACGGACGGCACTCATGGGCCCCACCCTACCTGCGAGACTGGGGGCCCGCGCCGTCCGTGGCCCCTCCGCGACGCGCGGCGACTCGAGAGGAGCCCGCCCTGCGGCCCGCCCCGCCCCCCGCCGCC
>NZ_RBLN01000207.1:0-3823 GCF_003989405.1 Micrococcus sp. HSID17227
CTCTCGTCGCGGCACAGTCCGCGGCGCACCCACGCCAGGACCACGACGACGACGGGGCCGCGCGCCCCGACCCCCGCGACCCGGGCCCCCGTGGGCCCCGAGAGGAGCAGAGCCGATGAGCACCCAGCACCCCGGCCCCCAGCCGGTGGACCCGGCGAGCCTGCCGGATCCCGAGGACATCACGGAGGCCGACCTGCCCGAGCCGCCCCCGCGGCCAGGCCGGGAGCATCGCCGTTTCGCCGGCACCCAGCAGCAGATCCGCTCCGCCACCCGCCTCTACGTGGTGTGCGCGTGGATCACCGGCATCATGCTCCTGCTGCTCGTGGCGGAGATGGTGCTGAAGTACGGCATGCACGTGGAGCTCTACGCGGGCGGCACCACCCTGGACGGAGAGGCCAACGGCCTGGGGCTGCACCCCACGGACAGCGTGACCGGGGGAGTGAACCTGTCCCTGTTCATCCTCATCGCCCACGGCTGGATGTACGTGGTGTACCTGCTCGCCTCGTTCCGCCTGTGGTCCCTGATGCGCTGGGAGCCGCTGCGCCTGCTGGCGATGGCCGGCGGCGGCGTCGTGCCGTTCCTGTCCTTCGTGGTGGAGAAGCGCATGACCCGCGTGGTCCGGGACGAGCTGCACCGCTTCCCGGACGCCGCGCGGCGCTACTGAGCGCCTCGACTATCCTGGACGGGTGACGCAGAATGCCCCCCACCCCGACACCCCCGCCCCGCTCAGCGACGTGATGCCCACGGTGCTGGTGCTGGACTTCGGCGCCCAGTACGCACAGCTCATCGCGCGTCGTGTGCGCGAGGCCAACGTCTACTCCGAGGTCGTGCCCGCCTCCACCCCGGCGGCGCAGATCCTGGAGCGCAAGCCCGCGGCGCTGATCCTCTCGGGCGGGCCGTCGTCGGTGTACGAGCCCGGCGCCCCGCAGCTGGATCCGGCGCTGCTCGAGGCCGGGGTGCCCGTGCTGGGCCTGTGCTACGGCTTCCAGTCGATTGCGCACGCCCTCGGCGGCACCGTGGCCAAGACCGGCACCCGGGAGTACGGCTCCACCCGCCTGGACTCGGTGGACGCCGACTCCGTGCTGTTCGCGGGCCAGGACCTCGAGCAGGTCGTGTGGATGTCCCACGGGGACGCCGTGACGCAGGCGCCCGAGGGCTTCGCCGTGACGGCCTCCACCGCGGGCGCCCCCGTCGCCGCGTTCGAGGACCGCGAGCGCCGCATCTTCGGCGTGCAGTGGCATCCCGAGGTGGGCCACTCCTCCCACGGTCAGCGGGTGCTCGAGCAGTTCCTGCACGTGGGTGCGGGCCTGGGCGCGGACTGGACGGCCAGCGGCGTGATCGAGGAGCAGGTCGAGCGCATCCGCGAGCAGATCGGGGACAAGCGGGCCATCTGCGGCCTGTCCGGCGGCGTGGACTCCGCCGTGGCCGCGGCCCTCGTGCAGCGCGCCATCGGCGACCGCCTCACCTGCGTCTACGTGGACCACGGCCTCATGCGCGAGGGCGAGTCCGCCGAGATCGAGCAGGCGTTCGGCGAGGCCCACGGCGGCGCCCGCCTCGTGATGGTGGACGCGCGCGAGGACTTCCTGTCCGCGCTGGCCGGCGTCACCGACCCCGAGGCCAAGCGCAAGATCATCGGCGAGCGGTTCATCCGCACCTTCGAGAAGGCGCAGGCGGACATCGTCCTCGAGTCCGAGCACGACCCGGACGCCACCGAGGTCCGCTTCCTCGTGCAGGGCACGCTCTACCCGGACGTCGTCGAGTCCGGCGGCGGGGACGGGGCGGCCAACATCAAGTCCCACCACAACGTGGGCGGCCTGCCGGACGACATCGAGTTCGAGCTGTGCGAGCCGCTGCGCGAGCTGTTCAAGGACGAGGTCCGCGCCGTGGGCGCCGAGCTCGGCCTGCCCGAGGGCATCGTGCACCGCCAGCCGTTCCCGGGCCCGGGTCTGGGCATCCGCATCATCGGCGAGGTCACCCAGGAGCGCCTGGATCTGCTGCGCCGCGCGGACGCGATCGTGCGCGCCGAGCTCACCGCGGCCGGGCTGGACCGCCAGATCTGGCAGTGCCCGGTGGTGCTGCTCGCGGACGTGCGCTCCGTGGGCGTGCAGGGTGACGGCCGCACCTACGGCCACCCGGTCGTCCTGCGCCCCGTCACCAGCGAGGACGCCATGACGGCGGACTGGGCGCGGATCCCGGACGACGTCCTGTCCCGCATCTCGAACCGCATCACCAACGAGGTCGACGGTGTCAACCGCGTCGTGCTCGACGTGACCAGCAAGCCGCCGGGCACCATCGAGTGGGAGTGAGCGGCGCGTCCGGCGCCGCATCCGGCCGCCCCTGACCGGGGCGGCCGTCCGCACGAAGACCGCCTGGACCCAGGCGACGGAGGAAGGACCGCACGCACGTGACCGAGCAGGAGTTCCCGCGCCTGGCCCGCGCCCGCGCCGCCGCACGCCCCGACGAGGGGCAGACCCGCCCCGACCCGGCCGCCTGGGTGTCCTCCCTGGGCTCGGGCGCCGAGAACGACACGATGCTGCGGTTCGCGCCCTCGGCGGCCAACAGCATCGACCTCACGGAGGCGAACTCCTCCGGCGTCTCGCAGCTGCTGCTGGGGCGGCGCACCCGCCTGTCCACCCTGCTGCCGGCCGGCCCGGAGCTGGACGCGGCGCACGCGGTCTCCCTCGGCCTGCGCGCCAAGGTACGCGAGCTGGCGGAGGAACGCGGCTGCGACGTCGGCGCGCGCGCCGTGGGCGTGGCCACGTGGACGGCCGAGGAGGACGGTCGGCGGGAGCGCCGCTCCGCCCCCGTGCTGCTGGCCCGCGTGGCCCTGACGGTGCGCCGCGGCGCCCGGGGCCGGGACGAGCTGGAGGTCCAGATCACCGAGCCGGCCCGCCTGAACCCGGCGCTCGTGCGGAACCTGCGCCGGCACCACGGCATCGCCCTGGACCCCGAGGCGTACCAGCAGGCCGCCTACGCCACGGCGCGCCTCGAGCCCGCCCCCGCGTTCGCCCGCCTGCGCGAGGAGACCGCCGCGATCGCGGACCTGCACATCCAGGATTGCCTGCTCGTCTCCACGTTCGCGGACCTCGGCGAGACCGCCTCCCTGCCCGCCTCCCTCGAGGATCTGCCGGTCGTGCAGGCCCTGTACGACGCCGGGACCGGCATGGTGCCCCGCCCGGCGGCGCTGCAGCCCACGGGCGCGCCCGCGGAGGATGACGTCGCCCCGGCGGACGAGCGCCTCGTCGTCGACGTCGACGCCGCCCAGGCACGCGTGCTCGAGCACGCCGCGGCGGGGGAGTCCCTCGTGGTGGCGGCCGCCCCCGGCACCGGGCAGACCCAGACCGCCGCCGCCCTGGCCGCGCGCCTGGCCTGGGAGGGTCGGCGCGTGCTGGTCGTGGCCGAGCGCTCCGCCGCCCTGGCCGACGTGCTCGACCGCCTCGAGGAGGCGGACCTGCGCTCGATCGCGCTGGACGTGCCCGCCAACGCGGACCCCGAGCTGCTCCGCCGCCAGCTCGTGCAGGCCGTCCTGCGCTCCGAGCGGGCCGTGGACCCCGACACCGCCCGGGACGAGGCCGCCCTGACCGAACGACGGCGCCGGCTGCAGGAGCACGTCGGCTCACTGCACCACGTCCGCCCCCGCTGGGGCTGCTCGCCGTTCCAGGCGATGCAGGCCCTGGCCGCCCTGACCGGGCTCGAGACGCCGCCGGCCACCACCGTGCGCCTCAAGCGCTCCGTGCTGGACTCCACCGTGAACCGGCAGGCCGTGGGCGAGCAGCTCGTGCGCGCCGGGGAGCTCGGCGCGTTCTCGGCCGCCGCCACCGAG
>NZ_RBLN01000208.1:0-3877 GCF_003989405.1 Micrococcus sp. HSID17227
GCTCGGCGTGAGGCGCTGGCCGTGTGGGTGAACCACTACAACTACCATCGGCCTCATACCTCCTGCGGGGACGCCCCTCCGGCCTCGTTGGCACCGGCCCGAGTCAACAACGTCATGCCCTCCTACACCTAGCGTGGTGCCCGGCGGCACCCGCCGCCCATCAGCACTCGTCAGAGGGGACAGTCACATGAGCATCGTGCAGATCGACGTCGAGGACCTGCGGGCCAAGAGCGGGGCGGTGGAGGGCTCCATCGGACGCCTCCAGGCGGAGGTGAGCACCATGGAGGCCAACCTGCGCCAGCTGCAGGACACCTGGCGCGGCCAGGCGGCCGCGAACTTCCAGGGCGTGCTCACCGAGTGGCGCGCCACCCAGCAGCGCGTGGAGGAGTCCCTGGCGGGCATCCGCCGCGCGATGGACGCCGCCGCCACCCAGTACCAGGACGCGGAGACCGCCAACGCCGCGATGTTCCGGTTCTGAGCGCCCGGAACGGACCGGGGCGCGGCCGGCCGGCCGCGCCCCGGTCCGTGCTTCCTAGAGTGGAGGCATGACCGTCCTGATCGACCCGCCCGCGTGGCCCGCCCACGGCACCGTGTTCTCCCACCTCGTCTCCGACGCCTCCCTCGAGGAGCTCCACGCGTTCGCGCGGGCAGCAGGGCTCTCGGAGCGGGCCTTCGACCGGGACCACTACGACGTGCCCGCGCACCGACGTGCCGAGCTCGTGGCCCGCGGGGCGGTGCCCGTCACCGGACGGGAGCTGGTGCGTCGGCTCGCCGCCTCGGGGCTGCGCGTGCCCGCCCGGAGCCGCGCCGAGAAGCGGGACGTCGTCCTCGCCCGGCGCTGGGCGCGGCTGTTCGAGGGCACGGCGGCGAGCGCGGATGCGGTGACGACGGCGTGACGCGACGTGCTGGCACGCTGGGCGGATCCGCATCTGCAGTACCACGCCCCGGCCCACCTGCTCGGGGTGCTCGAGTCCGTGGACCTGCTCGAGCGGGCGGGGGCGGAGACCGGGCCGGATCCGCGTGCGGTCCGCCTGGCCGCGTGGTTCCACGACGCCGTCTACGCCGGGGACCCCACCGCGCCCGCCGGCCAGGACGAGGCGGACTCGGCCGCCCTGGCCCGGGACGTGCTCACCGATCCGCGGCTGGCCGTGCCGGCCGACGTCGTCGACGAGGTGGCACGCCTCGTGCTGCTCACCGCCGCCCACGACGCCGCCCCGCACCACGCGGCCGGGGCGGTGCTCTCGGACGCGGCCCTCGAGGTCCTCGGCCGCTCCCCCGGGGCGCACGCCCGCGACGTGGCCGCGGTGCGGGGGGCCGCCGCGCAGGTGTCCGACGCGGACGGGGCCCGCGGCCGCGGCGCGGGGCCGGACGCCCTGCTGGACGCCGGGCGGCTGTATCGGACCGCGCCCGGCCGAGCACGCTGGGAGGCCGCCGCCCGCCGCAACCTGGCGGCGGGACGAGCCGCGCTGGCGGCCTGAGCGGGGCGCCCCGGTGCTGGCCCCGGACGCGGCGAGGCCCGCCTCCCCGGACGGGGAGACGGGCCTCGCAGGCTGGGCGCCCGAACGGGCCGGGCCGGCTCAGCGGCTGATCACATCATGCCGCCCATGCCGCCCATGCCGCCCATCGGGTCCATGCCCTCGGCGCCGGCGGCGGCCTTCTCGGGCTTGTCCGCGACGACGGCCTCGGTGGTCAGGAACAGGCCCGCGATGGACGCGGCGTTCTGCAGGGCCGAGCGGGTCACCTTCACCGGGTCGTTGATGCCGGCGGCCAGCAGGTCCTCGTACTCGCCGGTGGCGGCGTTCAGGCCGTGGCCGTCGTCGAGGGTCTTGACCTTGTCCGCCACGACGCCGGGCTCCAGGCCGGCGTTGAAGGCGATCTGCTTCAGCGGGGCCTCGATGGCGACCTTCACGATGTTCGCGCCGGTGGCCTCGTCGCCCTCGAGCTGCAGGCCGCCGAACGCCTTGGCGCCGGCCTGGATCAGGGCCACGCCGCCGCCGGCGACGATGCCCTCCTCCACGGCGGCCTTGGCGTTGCGCACGGCGTCCTCGATGCGGTGCTTGCGCTCCTTGAGCTCCACCTCGGTGGCCGCGCCGGCCTTGATGACGGCCACGCCGCCGGCCAGCTTGGCGAGGCGCTCCTGCAGCTTCTCGCGATCGTAGTCCGAGTCGGTGTTCTCGATCTCGGAGCGGATCTGGGCCACGCGGCCGGCGATCTGCTCGGCGTCGCCGCCACCCTCCACGATGGTGGTCTCGTCCTTGGTGACGACCACCTTGCGGGCGGTGCCCAGCAGGTCGAGGGTCGCGTTCTCCAGGGACAGGCCCACCTCGGAGGAGATGACCTGGCCGCCGGTGAGGATGGCGATGTCGGCGAGCATGGCCTTGCGGCGGTCACCGAAGCCCGGGGCCTTCACGGCCACGGACTTGAAGGTGCCGCGGATCTTGTTGACCACGAGGGTGGCCAGGGCCTCGCCCTCGACGTCTTCGGCGATGATCAGCAGCGGCTTGCCCGACTGCATGACCTTCTCGAGGATCGCCACCATGTCCTTCACGGAGGAGATCTTCGAGTTGACGATGAGGATGTAGGGATCCTCGAGGACGGCCTCCTGGCGGTCCGCGTCGGTCACGAAGTAACCGGAGATGTAGCCCTTGTCGAAGCGCATGCCCTCGGTGAGCTCGAGCTCGAGGCCGAAGGTGTTGGACTCCTCGACGGTGATGACGCCCTCCTTGCCGACCTTGTCCAGGGCCTCGGCGATGAGGGAGCCGATCTGCTTGTCCGCGGCGGAGATCGAGGCGGTGGCCGCGATCTGGTCCTTGGTCTCGATCTCGCGGGCGGCGGAGAGCAGCTCGGAGGTGACGGCCTCCACGGCCTTCTCGATGCCGCGCTTCAGGGACAGCGGGTCGGCGCCCGCAGCCACGTTGCGCAGGCCTTCGCGGACCAGCGCCTGGGCCAGCACGGTGGCGGTGGTGGTGCCGTCGCCGGCGACGTCGTCGGTCTTCTTGGCGACCTCCTTGACGAGCTCCGCGCCGATCTTCTCGTACGGGTCCTCGAGCTCGATCTCCTTGGCGATGGAGACGCCGTCGTTGGTGATGGTGGGGGCGCCCCACTTCTTCTCCAGCACCACGTTGCGGCCGCGGGGGCCGAGGGTCACCTTCACGGCGTCGGCCAGGGTGTTCAGACCCTTCTCCAGGCCGCGGCGGGCCTCTTCGTCGAATGCGATGGTCTTGGCCATGTGCAGGTCCTTTCTGGACGTCGGCTTCCTACTGCTGGTGGCTGACCCGCGCCGGTGCCCGCGACGGACGGCCCCTGGGGGCCTCACCGGTGGACAGGTCCTCCTCCACGGCGCCGGGCCGACCGGGGTACGGCTGGCAGTCGCGCCTTCGGAGTGCTAACCCCATTATGAGCACTCGCACCGGGAGAGTGCAAAGGGTCCGCGGTGCGGGAGCCAGCTCTTCCGCGGACGGCGGACGGCCCCCGGCAGCACGCCTCGGGAGGCGCCCCGCCGGGGGCCGTGAGCGGTGCGCGGCCGGCACGGCCGCGCGACGGGCGGATCAGCCGGTGACGACCACCGCGACGCCGTTCACCTGCAGGTTCGGGGTCTGCATGACCGGGAAGCCGAGCTCCTTGCCGACCGCCTCGGCGGCGGCCTTGTTGGCCGAGCCGTTGTACAGGACGGTGGAGGACTGGATGCCGTAGCCGCTCCAGTTCTTCGCGTCCACCGAGGTGTAGCCGGCGCTCCTGAGCCGCTGCGCGTAGGAGGCGGCGAGTCCCTGGGAGCGGGTCGCGTTGTACACGGTGACGTGGGTGCCGCGCACGGCCGAGGACTGTGCGGCCGCACGAGAGCTCGACGCGGCTGCGGACTGTGCGGCCGCACGGGAGC
>NZ_RBLN01000209.1:0-4010 GCF_003989405.1 Micrococcus sp. HSID17227
GACGCGCGGGCGGAATCCGCCGGCGAGTCCTACAGCCGGGCCATCATCCACGAGCTCGGCTTCGTCCCGCCCACGGCGCTGCAGCATCGCCACCGGGATGCGAACGGACGCGGGGTGGCCCGCACGGTGAGCGCGGAGGCGCCGCACTGCTCGAGCTGGACCGTCGCGTCCCACGCGAGCAGCGGCAGCGCCGCCGTCGTCATGCCCATCAGCGCCATCGCCATGCCGGCGGACGCCACCGCGCGGGGCAGCCCCGAGCGCTCGGCGCCGCGGCTCGTGACCCACACGCGCACGCCGAGCACGAGGGCGACCAGCCCCAGCGCGAGGGCGATCAGCTTCCACGGCAGCACGAGGGAGAAGGAGAGCACCATCCCCAGCAGCGCCACGGACTGCCACAGCAGGGCACGACCGGTGCGGACGCGGCCGGGGTCCGGGGCGCCCTGCGGCGGGCGGGGCGGGGAGGAGGGAACGGGGGCGGACACCCCCTCACCCTACGATGGGCGCATGCGCATCGTTGCCCTCGTCTCCGGTTCCGGCACCAACCTGCAGGCCGTCCTCGACGCCGTGGCCTCCGGCGCCCTGGACATGGAGATCGCCGCGGTGGGCGCCGACGTCGCCGACGCCGGCGGCCTGGAGCGTGCCCGCGCCCACGGGATCGAGACGTTCGTGGTGTCCCCGAAGGACCACGCGGACCGGCGCGCGTGGGACGAGGCGCTCGCGGACGCCGTCGCCGCCTACGCGCCGGACTGGGTGGTGTGCTCCGGATTCATGCGGATCCTGGGCGCCCCGCTGCTCGAGCGGTTCGACGGCCGCATCCTCAACACCCACCCGGCCCTGCTGCCGTCCTTCCCGGGGGCCCACGGCGTCCGGGACGCGCTGGCGCACGGGGTGAAGGTCACCGGCTGCACCGTGCACGTGGTGGACGCGGGCGTGGACACCGGCCCGATCCTCGCGCAGGCCGCGGTGCCCGTGCTGGACACGGACACCGAGGCCGAGCTGCACGAGCGCATCAAGGTCCAGGAGCGGGCCCTGCTGCTGCGCGTGCTCGGCGAGCTCAGTCGGCGCTGACCTCGAGGGCGCGGCCGCGGGTCTCCGGGGCCAGCGCCAGCATCGCCGCGCAGGCCAGGACCACGAGCCCGCCGGTGACGGCGAACGCCCCCGGCAGCCCGAGGGCGGGGACCAGCGTGCCCACGAAGAGCAGCGGACCCAGGCCCGCGCCCACCCGCGAGGCCGCCGACGCCCAGCCGAAGCCGGAGGCGCGCAGCGTCGTCGGGTACAGCTCGGAGACGTACGTGTAGAGCACCGGGATCGCGACCTGCACCACGAAGCCGAACGCCAGCACGAGCGGCAGCACCGCAGCGGGCACGTCCAGCACGCTCGCCAGCCAGACGGTCAGGGCGCTCGCGACGACGGCGCTGACGGCCAGCAGCCAGCGGCGGCCGGTGACCTCGATCAGCGCGGTGGCCACGACCACGCCGAGCAGGCCGGCCGCGGCCATGCCGGAGGTCATGATGAAGGCGCGGCCCTCCGCGTAGCCGGCGTCGATGAGGAACGTCGGCAGCCACTGCAGCGCGATGTAGTAGACGAGCATGATGGCCACGAACAGGGCCCAGGCGACCGCGGTGATGCGCGGGGAGAACCGCCAGACCGCGGCGAGCTGCGCGCCGACGCCGCCGGAGCGGGCCGGCTCGGCCGGGGGCATCGTGTAGGGCCGGCGAGGCGCGCCGGTGGCCGCCACCATGCGGTCGATGACGGCGCGGGCCTGTGCCTCGCGGCCCCGGCTCATCAGGAACAGCGGGGACTCGGGGATGCCCAGGCGCACGACGAACACGAGCAGGGCCGGCAGGACCATGGCCAGCAGGGGCAGGCGCCAGTCGCCCCACGTGCCCACGAGCCAGGCGGAGACGAGGCCGCACAGCGCGGCGCCGACGGGCCACCAGCCGTCCATCGCGGCCAGGACGCGGCCGCGCAGCCGGCGCGGGGTGAACTCGCCCACGAGTGCGTAGTCCACGGGGATCGTGCCGCCCAGGCCCACACCGGCCACGAAGCGGAACAGCGCGAACCACAGCAGCGAGTCCGTCAGCGCGCCCGCGATCGTGAACACGGAGAAGATCGCGAGCGTCCACGCGAACGCCGCCTTGCGGCCGATGCGGTCCGCGATGGTGCCCCACAGGAACGCGCCCACGGCCATGCCGATGAGGTTGGCGGTGCCGATCCACGCGGCGTCGGCCTTGTCCAGGGCCCACTCCTCGCGCAGCAAGGGGATCATCACGCCGTTGAGCGTGACGTCCCACGCGTCGAACATGAAGCCCAGGCCGCCGATCAGGAAGATGCGGCCCTGGACGGACCAGCGCCACGGCAGCTCCTGGACGACCGCCTCGCCGGTGGGCAGGGCGGCGTCGGGGGAGACGACGTCGGGCGTGGGCCCGGGGTGCGCGCCGTCGGCGCTGGGGCGGGGTGGGGTGGCGGAGGACATGGTCGGCTCCCGTTCGTCGGGTGGAGTGGGGCGGTCCGTCACGTGGACGCCTGGGCCATTATGCGGCCCGGCCTATGCTGGGGATGCACCCGGACCCCCTCGAAGGAGCGCCCCCTCGTGACCTCTGCCCAGCCCATCCCCACCGTCCTGGACACGGTGCCCCTGAAGCGGGCCCTGATCTCCGTGTACGACAAGACCGGCCTCGAGGAGCTCGCCACCGGGCTCCACGCCGCGGGCGTGCAGATCGTCTCGACCGGCTCCACCGCCCAGCGCATCGCCGCCGCCGGTGTGCCCGTCACCGAGGTCGCCGAGGTCACCGGGTTCCAGGAGTGCCTGGACGGCCGCGTGAAGACGCTGCACCCGCGCGTGCACGCGGGCATTCTGGCCGACCGTCGTCGTGAGGACCACGTGACCCAGCTGCGCGAGCTCGAGGTGGAGCCGTTCGACCTCGTCGTCGTGAACCTCTACCCGTTCGTGGACACCGTGAACTCGGGCGCCGCGGAGGACGCCGTCGTCGAGCAGATCGACATCGGCGGGCCGTCCATGGTGCGCGCGGCGGCGAAGAACCACGCGTCCGTGGCGATCGTCGTGGACCCGGCCCGCTACGGCGAGGTCGTCCAGGCTGCCCAGTCCGGCGGCTTCGACCTGCGTGCCCGCCGGCGCCTGGCCGCCCTGGCCTTCGCCCACACCGCGGCGTACGACAACGCCGTGGCCGCCTGGACCGCCGCCCACTTCGGCGAGGACACGCACGCCGACGAGATCCCCGTGTTCCCGCCCTACGCCGGCTTCTCCCTCGAGCGCGCGCAGATCCTGCGCTACGGCGAGAACCCGCACCAGCCCGCGGCGCTGTACCTGGACTCCTCGGCGGCCCCCGGCATCGCGCAGGCCGAGCTGCTGCACGGCAAGCCGATGAGCTACAACAACTACGTGGACGCCGACGCCGCGGTGCGCGCCGCCTTCGACCACCCGGTCCCGGCCGTGGCGATCGTCAAGCACGCCAACCCGTGCGGCGTGGCCGTCACGGACGAGGGCACGGACATCGCGCAGGCGCACGCCAAGGCCCACGCGTGCGATCCGGTCTCCGCGTTCGGCGGCGTGATCGCGGCCAACCGCCCCGTCACCGCCGCCATGGCCGCCCAGGTGAAGGACGTGTTCACGGAGGTCGTCGTGGCCCCGGCGTTCGAGCCTGAGGCCCTGGAGATCCTCTCCGCCAAGAAGAACCTGCGCCTGCTGAGCCTGCCCGAGGGCTTCCTGCGGGACGCCGTGGAGGCCAAGCAGGTCTCCGGCGGCATGCTGCTGCAGATCGCGGACGCGGTGGACGCGGACGGCGACGACCCGGCCACCTGGACCCTCGCCGCCGGCCCGGCCGCCGACGAGGCCGTCCTGGCCGACCTGGCCTTCGCGTGGCGCGCCGTGCAGCGGGACGCCTTCATCGCCGCGATGGTGTGGGGATACGGACGGGTCGGCTACGGCCCCTCCCGGGTGGAGCGCATCATGGCGCAGCCCGGGTTTGAGGAGCAGCTCGCCGACGTCA
>NZ_RBLN01000210.1:0-3762 GCF_003989405.1 Micrococcus sp. HSID17227
CCGCTCGCGCCGACCGCCGTGGACCCGCCGACGGCGACCCCCACGGTCTCGTGGGCCGGAGCGGTGCGCACCTGCCCGCGCTGGGCCGCGAGGTCGGCCTCGAGGCGGCGGATGGTGGCCGAGGCGGTGGCCATGTCGATGGTGAACAGGATGAACGCCGCCGCGTACACGAGCGCGGCGATGAGCATGAAGAGGTCGCTGTACAGCGCCAGCTGCTCGTTCACGGGGGCCGTGGGGTTGAACACTGTCAGTCTCCTGATCGGGCGTCGGCGGGGCCGGCGGGGGTCTCGGGGGTGGTGGAGGTGGACTGGGGGGCGGCACCGGCCGCGGCGTCGTCGGCCGTCTCGGTGGCGGCGACGATGGGCCACCACTTCTCCATGGCGGCGCGCAGGGCCACGTGCTCCTCGTGGAGGCCGAACTCCTCGCCGCGGGCGAGCAGCGCGTACTCCACGCGGGTGCGGCCGTCGTCGTCGGTGCGGGCGCGCACCCACACGCGGCGGCGGCGGACGAACAGACTGATCGCCAGGCCGAGCAGGGCGGTGCCGGCGAACACGCCGACGCCCCACTTGCCCGGGTCGTAGTGGATGTCCAGGCCGACGTAGCGGCGGACGCCGTCGAAGCTGATGGAGCCCTTGCCCTCGGGCAGCTCGTACGTCTGGCCCGGGCTGAGCACGATGCCGCCGTTCTCGTTGGTGCGGCTGTTGAGCTCGGTGAGGGATGCGGTGTCCAGCACGTACACGTTCTGCGGGCGGCCGGTGTCCAGGCCGAGGTCCCCGTAGTACGAGTTCAGCTGCAGCTCCGGGTTGAGCAGCTCGGGGTCCGCGGAGAACGCGGCGCCTTCCTCGTCCTCCACCGCCGAGGGCAGGAAGAAGCCGACGAAGCCCAGCTGGTCCGGCCGCGCGTCGGGGACCTTGATGGTGGCCTGCGAGCCGTAGTTCTGGTCGAACACGCGGGTGACCACGGGGCCCTGGAAGGCCACGTCCCCGGCGCCGTCGCGGATGGTCACCACGGGCGCGTAGCCGTTGCCCACGAGGTAGACGCGCACGCCGTCGATGTCCAGCGGCTGGTTGACCTTGAGGATCTGGCGCTGGAGCTCGCCGCCGGAGCCCTCGCGGACGTCCATGACGGCGGTGTAGTCCAGCGGCTGGCCGTAGTGGGTCTCGGACTCGCGGTCGAACACGGCGTCGAAGGAGTCGAGGGTGAGGGAGAACGGCTGGAGGTCGTCCGCGCTGAAGTAGGTGCCGGGGGTGAAGGAGTCGTAGGCCACGAGGTTGTTGGCGAAGCCCTCGCCCTCCACGATGATCTTCTGCCCGCCGTACTTGGTCATGCCGCCGTAGGCCATGAACACGAGCACGCCGATCAGCGAGACGTGGAACAGGATGTTGCCGATCTCGCGCAGGTATCCGCGCTCGGCGCCCACGGACGCGCCGCCGGCCTCGGGGCGGTGCTCCACGCGGTAGCGGCGCTTGCGCAGCCACGCCTGGGCTCTGGCCACGGCCTCCTCGGGGCTCGGGCCGCCCTCCTCGAGGACGACGACGCCGGAGGCCGGCAGGCGCGTCAGGTTGCGGGGGGTGCGGGCCGGGGGCTGGCGCAGGGCCTTGGCGTGCTGGATGGCGCGCGGCCACACGCAGCCCACGAGGGAGACGAACAGCAGCAGGTAGATGGCCGAGAACCAGACGGAGTTGTAGACGTCGAAGAACTGCAGGGCGTCCAGGACGGGGCCCCACACGGGGTTGTCCTCGATCCACTGGTCCACGATCTCGGGGCCGGCACGGCGCTGGGGCACGAGGGAGCCGGGCACGGCGGCGACGGCGAGCAGGAGCAGCAGCATGAGCGCGGTGCTCATGCTGGTCAGCTGGGTCCAGATCCAGCGCAGGGTGCCCGCCAGGCCGAGGCGCGGCAGGGTGACGGGCTCGGAGCGCGTCCGGGCGGCCTTGGAGCTCACAGGGGCATCTCCCATTCGTTGGCGAACCACAGCTGCAGCTGCGTGGTCCAGGCGGTCCAGACGCCGGTGACCATGAGCAGGCCCAGCGCGATCAGCAGGGCGCCGCCGAGGCGCATGATCAGCACGCGGTGCCGGCGGAAGAACCCGAGGGCCCGCATGCCGCGCTCCATGCCGAGGGCCATGAGCACGAACGGCAGGCCCAGGCCGAGGCAGTAGAGGAAGGCGAGCAGGGCGCCGCGGCCCACGGAGCCGGAGCTGGCCGTGGACATGGCCAGGACGGCGGCCATGGTGGGGCCGATGCACGGCGCCCAGCCCAGGCCGAAGGTCATGCCCAGCAGGGGCGCGCCGACCAGGCCGGCGGCGGGCTTGAAGTGGACGCGGCGCTCCTGCTGAAGCCGGCCGCCGCCGCCGAGGAACACGAGGCCCATGAGCATCACGAGCACGCCGAGCACGGGGGTGACCCAGGCGCCGTCGCGCCGCAGCCAGACCATGGCCTGGGTGAACACCACGGTGATGCCCACGAACACCACGGCGAACCCGAGCACGAACAGCACGGAGCCGAGCACGAGGCGCCCGCGGCGGCGGCTGGTGAGCACGTCCCCGCCGAGGCCGGTGACGTACCCGAGGTAGCCGGGCACGAGCGGCAGCACGCACGGGGAGAGGAAGGAGATCAGGCCGGCCAGCACGGCGATCGGCGCGGCCAGCAGCAGGGAGCCGTCGAGGGCGATCTCGGCGAAGGGGTTGCTCTGCATGGACACGGCGGCCGGGTCAGGCCGCGGCCTCGTCCACCACGGTGGTGAGCAGGGCGCGCAGGGTGGACTCCTCCACGGCGCCGAGCACGCGGGCGGCCACGCGGCCCTCGACGTCCAGGACGAGGGTGGAGGGCACGGCCTGCGGGGGCACGTAGTCGGTCATGTTCAGGAGCACGTCCCCGCGGGCGTCCTCGATGGACGGGTAGGGGATCTCGAAGGTGCGCTCGAAGGCCTGCGCGGTGGTGACGGTGTCCCGGACGTTCACGCCGAGGAACCGCACCCCCTGCGGGGCGAACTGCTCGTGCAGGGAGACGAGGTGGGGGGCCTCGACGCGGCACGGCGCGCAGGCGGCGTACCAGAAGTTCAGCAGGGCGGGGGTGCCGCGCAGGCTCGCGCCGGTCACGGGGGTGCCGTCGAAGAGCTCGGCGGCGAACTCCACGGGGGCGCCGCGCTCGGCGGGGGCGATCTCCAGGACGGAGCCGTCGCCGGCGATGTAGTTCTTGCCGTCCGCGTTGCCCGCCTGCCGCGCGAGCGAGTCGTCACCGCCCGAGCAGGCCGCGAGCGCCGGCGCCAGGCTGGCGAGGGCGAGGCCGGTCAGCAGGGTGCGGCGGGACGGACGGGGCGGGGTGTGCATGGCGTGACTGCCCTCCAGGGGATGCGCGGCGCTGGATTCCGGGGACCTGGGGAGTCTACTGTCCGCCCCGCATTCTGACTGAACCCTGGACGTCACACCCCCACCCCGTGGGAGGCCGCGGCCGGCGTCGTCGACGCCGGCCGCCGTCGGGGCCTCAGGCGCCCGGCAGGGAGGAGGCGTCCTTGAGCAGGGCCTGGTTCGGTTCGTGGTACTCGACGCGCGGCACCCTGCGCCCTTCCTCGTACACGAGCGAGGTCACGGAGGTCAGCGAGCACTCACGCCGGCGCGGGTCGTGCCACAGCGGACGGCCCTCGACGGCCAGGCGCGTCACCCAGATCGGCAGCTGGTGCGAGACGAGCACGGACTCGGCGCCGGGCCCCTCGGCGGCCACGGCCTCGCCGCGGAGCCGGTCGACGACGGCCAGCATCCGG
>NZ_RBLN01000211.1:0-3627 GCF_003989405.1 Micrococcus sp. HSID17227
TAGACGCTTCTGCTGCTCGCCGTAGCCGGCCCAGTCGCCCTCGGCCAGACGCTCCTGGCCCTGGGTCAGGGCGTCCTGAGCCTCCTCGAGGGCCGCCGAGAGCTCCTCCTCGACGGTGCCCGGAGCCGTCGGCTCCTCGCCCGGCGCGGGCGCCTCCGCCTGCTTCTCCTCCGGGGTGACCGCGCCCGAGTCCCCGTCGAACACCTGGTCCAGGGCCTCCTGGAGGGTGTCCGCGAAGCCGACCTTGTCGCCGAAGGAGACGAGCACCTTGCGCAGCGTCGGGTAGGTGGTGCCGCCCGAGGAGCGGACGTACACCGGCTGGACGTAGAGGATGCCGCCGGCCACCGGCAGGGTGATCATGTTGCCGTTGAGCACCTCGGACGCGCCCTGGCGCAGCAGGTTCAGCTCCCGCGAGACGTCCGCGTTCGAGTCGAAGTTGGCCTGCGCCTGGCCCGGGCCGGGCACCGTGGTGGACCGCGGCAGCTCGAGCAGTCGGAGCTGCCCGTAGCCCTCGGCCTTCACGCCGTCCTCCCCCGTGCCGGCGTCGCCGGCGGCGGAGAGGAACCCGTAGAGCACGTTGCGCTGCTGGGCACCGTCCGTGATCTGCGGTATGTAGCTGCTGGTGAGGGAGAACGCCGGCTCGTCCTGGCCGGGCATCTGCAGCGTCATGTAGTACGGCGGCTGCTTGACGTCCTCCTCGCGCGTGGGGTCCGACGGCACGGACCACGCGTCGTTGTTCTCGTAGAAGTCGTCCGCGTCGGTCACGTGGTAGCGGCCGAGCAGCTCGCGCTGGACCTTGAACATGTCCTCCGGGTAGCGGACGTGGTCCAGGAGTCCGGCGCTCATCTCCGAGTACGGGCGCAGCGAGGACGGGTAGACGTTCTGCCAGGCCTGCAGCAGCGGATCCTGGTCGTCCCACGCGTAGAGAGACACCGAGCCGTCGTACGCGTCCACCGTCGCCTTCACCGAGTTGCGGATGTAGTTCACCCGGCCCTGGAGCGCCGGGTTCTGGCCCTGGCTCAGGGAGTCCACCGTGACCTCGCCCAGCTGCTGCGCGGTGGAGTACGGGAACTGGTCCGAGGTCGTGTAGGCGTCCACGATCCACTGCACGCGGCCGTCGACGATCGCCGGGTAGGGGGCGGTGTCCACCGTCAGGTAGGGCGCGACCTTGCGGACGCGCTCGGCCGGGTCGCGGTCGTAGAGGATCTGCGAGGCCTCGTTCACGTCCGAGGACAGCACCAGCTCGGGCGAGCCGAACTTCACCGCGTACGCGAGCCGGTTGAACAGGTTGCCCACCGAGGGGCCGCCGTCGCCGGAGAAGGTGTACGCCGTGTCCTCCTGGGAGTCGGCCGTCTGCGGCCGGTCGCGTTCGACGGCCGGCGCGCCCTCGGGCGCACCCACCACCGAGTACGAGGGCGAGTTGAGCCCGAAGTAGATGCGCGGCTCGTAGTCCTGGTCGGAGGCCAGCGGCCCGCGCGTGGGGATCTCGGAGAGCAGCCACTGGGGCCGGCCGCCGGCCGCGACCTCGGAGGCGTCGGCCACGACCATGCCGTAGCCGTGCGTGTAGATGGTGTGGCGGTTCACCCACGACTGGGAGTCGTCCACGTTGACGTCACGGGCCGCCAGGATGGTGTCCCGCGTCTGGCCGTCCACCTCGTAGCGGTCCACGTGCAGGGTGGTGGGGAACGCGTAGTACGGACGGAACTGCTGGAGCTGCCCGAAGGTCTGGGAGATCAGGTTCGGGTCCATGAGACGGACGTTGGCCGTGTTGGCCTCCTCGCCCGCCAGGGCCCCGGCCTCGGTGTCCGTGGCGCCCTCATAGTTCGTCACCTCGACGTCGTCCAGGCCGTACGCCTCGCGCGTCATGGCGATGTTCCGCTCGATGTACTGGGATTCGAGCGTGCGCTCGGACGGCTTCACCTGGTACTCCTGCACGATGAAGGGGTACGCCGTGCCCACCACGAGCGCCGTGATGACCAGGACCGCGGTGCCGATCAGCGACAGCCGCCACCGGCCCGAGACCACCGTCCACACGAACAGGCCGGCCACGATCACGGCCGTGACCGCCAGGATCGCCGACGTCGGGATGACCGCGTTCACGTCCGTGTAGAGCGCGCCGGCCCAGTTGCCGGTCTGCGACTGCGTGGTGCGGTAGCGGTTGAGCCAGAAGTTGACGCCCTGCAGCAGCAGGAACACGGCCAGGGTGATGCCGATGTGGGCGCGCGCCGCCGGGGTGATCCGCACGCCGCCGCCCTCCTCCACGCGCACCGCGCCGTACAGGTAGTGCACCAGAAGACCGGTGATGCCGGAGACCAGGACCACCGAGATCAGGTACCCGACCACGAGCGTCAGGAACGGCAGGGTGGCCATGAAGAACATGAGGTCCAGGCCGAACTCCGGGTCCGCCTGGCCGTAGGGCACCTGGTTCAGGAACAGCAGGACCGTGTTCCACCCGTTCATCGCGGTGGAGCCGGCGAACACGCCGAGCACGAGCGGGACACCCAGGAACACCAGGCGCCGGATGGGCTCCAGCTGGCGCTGGGCCTGGCTGAGCGAGTCCCGCGCGGCCGCGGACGCGTCCGCGGGGCGGTGGCGCCAGGCCGTGCGGATCGCCAGCCACACGGCGAGGGCCATCCCGAGCCCGGCGATCAGGAACAGCGCGGCCTTGGCGACGACCTCGGTCCAGAAGACCTCGGTGAAGCCCAGCTGCGAGAACCACAGCACGTCCGTGTAGACGTTCGTGAACACCACGAACAGCCCCACGAGCACGGCCACCGCGATGATGGTCAGCACGAGCGCGCTCGGCCGGCCCGGCCGGCCCCTGCCGCGCGCGGCGGAGGACCCGCCCCCGCCGAACGGGCCACCAGGACCGCGGTCGCCGTCGTCGCCCGGGCCGCGCGGGGCGCCGCCGAAGGGGCCGAACGCCCCGAACGGGCCGGACTGGCCCCCGGCGGTCCCGCCGCCGTCACGGGGCGGGCCGCCGAACGGTCCGCCGCCTCCCTGTCCGAAGCTCACTGCTCTGTCCTCTTCCCTCCCGCGTCCGCGGGGCTCTGCTCCGGTCCGGGGCGCTGCGCCCCGGACATGTCGTCCGGTCTGGTGGTCTGGTGGTCTGGTGGTCTGGTGGTCTGGTGGTCCTGGTGTGCGTCGGCTCAGCCGCACGTCCGGGCGGCGGCCGGGCTCTCCCCCCGGGCCACCGCCTCGACGATGTCGCGGGCCTGGCCCAGCGTGTCCACGGGGTACACCGTCAGACCCTCGGGCACACGGCCGGCCAGCTCCTCGCAGTTCGCCGTGGGGGCGAGGAACGTCGTGGCCCCCGCCTCGGCGGCGCCGCGCACCTTCTGCGGGATCCCGCCGATGGGACCCACGACGCCGTCCCCCGAGATCGTGCCCGTTCCCGCGATCGGGGCGCCCCCCGTCATCGCGCCCGGGGTCAGCCGCTCGATCACGGTGAGCGCGAACATCAGACCCGCCGAGGGCCCGCCGATGTCCGGCACGGTCAGCTCGACGTCCACCGGGACGTCGTAGGCGGTCTCGATCAGGGCCCCCATCTGCCACGGCTGGGGCGCGCCCTCGGGGGCGGCCGCCACCGGCACCTCGAGGTCCTGCTCCACGCCGTCGCGGCGGACC
>NZ_RBLN01000212.1:0-3885 GCF_003989405.1 Micrococcus sp. HSID17227
GCTCAGGCACGGGCGCGGGCGCGCGCGGCCTTCAGGCGCTCATTGGCGTCCAGGACGACCTTGCGGATGCGGATGTCCTCGGGGGTGATCTCCACGCACTCGTCCTCGCGGGCGAACTCGAGGGACTCCTCGAGGGTGAGCCGGCGCGGGGGCGTCAGGCCCTCGAACGACTCGGAGGAGGCCGCACGCATGTTGGTGAGCTTCTTCTCCTTGGTGATGTTCACGTCCATGTCGTCGGCGCGCGAGTTCTCGCCCACGATCATGCCCTCGTACACCTCAGCGCCCGGCTGCACGAAGAAGGTGCCGCGCTCCTGCAGGTTGATCATGGCGAACGGCGTGGCGGTGCCCGCCCGGTCGGCCACGAGGGAGCCGTTGGTGCGGTACTCGATCTCACCGGTCCACGGCTCGTAGCCGGCCGCGTAGGAGGAGGCGATGCCTGCGCCGCGGGTCTCGGTGAGGAAGCGGGTGCGGAACCCGATCAGACCGCGGGCCGGGACCAGGAACTCCATGCGGATCCAGCCCGTGCCGTGGTTGGACATCTCCTGCATGCGGCCCTTGCGCGCGGCCATGAGCTGCGTGACCGCGCCCATGAACTCCTCGGGGATGTCGATGGTCATGCGCTCCATCGGCTCGTGGACCTTGCCGTCCACGGTCCGGGTGACCACCTGCGGCTTGCCCACGGTGAGCTCGAAGCCCTCGCGACGCATCTGCTCCACGAGGATGGCCAGGGCGAGCTCGCCGCGGCCCTGCACCTCCCACGCATCCGGGCGCTCGGTGGGGAGCACCTTGAGCGAGACGTTGCCGATCAGCTCCTTGTCCAGGCGGTCCTTCACCTGGCGGGCCGTGACCTTGGCGCCCTTGACGCGGCCGGCCAGCGGGGAGGTGTTGATGCCCACGGTCATGGAGATGGCCGGGTCGTCCACCGTGATCAGCGGCAGCGGCTTCGGGTTCTCCGCGTCGGTGAGGGTCTCACCGATCATGATGTCCTCGATGCCGGCGACGGCGACGATCTCGCCCGGGCCGGCCTCCTCCGCGGGCACGCGCCCGAGGCCCTTGGTGGCCAGCAGCTCGGTGATCTTCACGGTCTTCAGGGCGCCGTCCTGGCGGGCCCACGCGACCTGCTGGCCCTTGCGAAGGGTGCCGTTGAAGATGCGCAGCAGCGCGAGGCGGCCGAGGAACGGGGAGGCGTCCAGGTTGGTGACGTGCGCCTGGAGGACCTCGCCCTCGGTGTAGGACGGGGCCGGGATGTGCTCCATGATCACGTTGAAGAGGGCCTCGAGGTCCTCGGCCTCCGGCAGGGCGCCGTCGGCGGGCTGGGTCAGGGAGGCGCGGCCGGCCTTGCCCGAGGCGTAGACGACGGGGACGTCCAGCACCGAGTCGAGGTCCAGGTCCGGGTCCTCCTCGGCCAGGTCCGAGGCCAGGCCGAGCAGCAGGTCCATGGAGTCGGAGACGACCCCGTCGATGCGCGCGTCGGGGCGGTCCGTCTTGTTGACCACAAGGATCACGGGCAGCTTGGCCGCGAGGGCCTTGCGGAGCACGAAGCGGGTCTGGGGCAGCGGGCCCTCGGAGGAGTCCACGAGGAGCACGACGCCGTCCACCATGGACAGGCCGCGCTCCACCTCGCCGCCGAAGTCGGCGTGGCCGGGGGTGTCGATCACGTTGATGGTGACGGTCTCGCCCTCGGGGGCGGACGGGCCGGAGTAGAACACCGTGGTGTTCTTGGCGAGGATCGTGATCCCCTTCTCCTTCTCCAGGTCCCCGGAGTCCATGACCCGCTCGGCGACGTCGCCGTGCGTGTTGAAGGCACCGGTCTGGCGCAGCATGGCGTCCACCAACGTGGTCTTGCCATGGTCCACGTGGGCCACGATGGCCACGTTGCGCAGATCGGAGCGGCGGGTTTCGGTCGAGGTCATGGGCGTCCTGTCCGGTTCGACATCAAAGGGGTGGAGGCACACGCCGACGGCGGCCCCCGTGCGATTGTACGCGCAGGGGCCGCCGTGGACAGGCGGGCCGGTGGGCCCGAGCGGTCAGTAGACGCCCTCGCCGAGGGAGGCGAGGAATTCCCGGCGCTCCTGGCGACGCTCCGCCTGCTGGTCCGGGTCCGGCACGGGCGCCGCCGCCAGGAGGCGACGGGTGTACTCCTCCTTCGGACGGTGGAGCACCTCCTCCGTGGGGCCCTGCTCCACCTGGCGGCCGTCCTTGAGGACGAGCACCTTGTGGGCCAGCATGTCCACCACCGCGAGGTCGTGAGACACGAACAGGCACGCGAACTCGTAGCGCTGCTGCAGCTCCGCGAACATGTCCAGCACGGCGGCCTGGACGGACACGTCCAGGGCCGAGGTCGGCTCGTCCGCGATGAGCACCTGGGGGTCCAGGGTCAGGGCGCGCGCGATCGAGATGCGCTGGCGCTGACCGCCGGAGAGCTCGTGCGGGTACCGGTTCACCACGGAGCGCGGCAGACGCACCGCATCCAGCAGCTCCTCGGCGCGGGCCAGGCGCGAGCGCCGGTCCCCCACCTTGTGCACGACCATCGGCTCGGTGATAATGTCGCCGATCGGGAACCGCGGGTCCAGTGAGGCCGCCGGGTCCTGGAAGACCACGCCGATGTTCTTGCGTAGGGCGCGCTGCTCGGCCTTGGGCATCGTCGCCAGATCGTGGCCCTGGATGCGCAGAGAGCCCTCCGCGATGGTGAGCAGACCGAGCACCGACTTGGCGATGGTGGACTTGCCCGAGCCGGACTCGCCCACCAGGCCCAGGATCTCGCCCGGGGCCACCTGGAAGCTGACGTCGTGGACCACGCGGTTCTTCTTGCCGCGGTGGTCGTACTCGAGGTGGAGGTTCTCCGCCTCGATCGCGTACCGGGCCTGCGTCTGCGTGGCCGTGACCGGCTCCGGCTCCGCCACCTCGAGGGGCTCGCCGAGGCGCGGCACCGCCGAGAGCAGCTTCTGGGTGTAGGGGTGCCGGGCGTGCTGGAGCACCTGGTGCACCGAGCCCTGCTCCACGAGCTCGCCGTGGAGCATCACGCACACGCGGTCCGCCATGTCCGCCACCACGCCCATGTTGTGCGTGATGAGCAGGATGCCGGTGTTCATCTTGTTCTTCAGGGAACGCAGCAACTCCAGGATCTCGGCCTGGACCGTCACGTCGAGCGCCGTGGTGGGCTCGTCCGCGATGATCACCTTCGGCGAGCAGCTGATCGCCATCGCGATGACGATGCGCTGGCGCTGGCCGCCCGAGAACTGGTGGGGGTACTGCTTGAGGCGGGTGGCGGCGTCGGGGATGCCCACCATGGTGAGCAGCTCGACGGCGCGCTTGTCCGCCTCGGTGCCGTAGGCGATGCCGTGCAGCTCGAGGGCCTCCGTGAGCTGGTCTCCCACGGTGAGGACGGGGTTCAGGGCCGTCATGGGCTCCTGGAACACCATCGCCACCTCGTCGCCGCGGATGCCGCGCAGCTGCCCCGGGGTCATGGTGAGCACCTCGCGGCCGGCCAGCTTCACGGAGCCGGTGACGTCCGCATTGCCCGGGAGCAGGCCCATGGCGGTGGCGCTCGTGACGGACTTGCCGGAGCCGGACTCGCCCACGAGGGCGACGACCTCGCCGGGCTTGACGTCGAACGTCACACCCTTGACCGCGTGCACCTCGCCGAACTCGGTCGCGAACTTCACGTCCACGTCGCGGAAGGCGAGCACCGGCTCGCCGCCCAGGTCGTCGTGGCGGGCCACGACGCCCATCGCGCTCGTCGCGGGGCCCGGAGGCACGCCGCCGGCGCCGGAGCACCCTGCAACGGGGTGCCCCCGCGCGTCGAGGTCGGCCGACGCCGCCGCGTGCGAACCCGGCCCGCGGCGTGCTACTCAGCCCTCGTTCCTCCTGCCCTCAATGTTCTGG
>NZ_RBLN01000213.1:0-3487 GCF_003989405.1 Micrococcus sp. HSID17227
TCCGACCTCGGCCAGCGGGCGCTCCGGCCCGTCGCCGCGGGTGAGGTAGGCGCCGTCCGCGTCGGCGGAGAACGCCAGCCGGCCCACGGGGTCCAGCACGACGCCGGCCACCACCTCGCCGTCGACCTCGGCGGCCAGGGACACCGAGAACATCGCGAAGCCGTGTGTGAAGTTGGAGGTGCCGTCGATGGGGTCGACGATCCAGGTCAGCCGGGCGGCCTCACCGGTGCCGGCCTGCGCCCCGAGCTCCTCGCCGAGCACGCCGGAGCCGGGGACCGCCGTCGTGAGCGCGGCGACGAGCCGGGCCTCGGTGTGTCGGTCGTGCACGGTGACGAGGTCGTGGTGCGTGGTCTTGGCCTCGGGCCCGATGGCGGTGGGGGAGCGGAAGGCGGCGGCGAGGTCGCCGACGACCGCGCGGGCGGCGTCGAGGGCGATCGCGCGGAGCTCGGCGGGGCGGGGCAGGGCTGGGCTCATGCCCCGAGCCTCGGCGGGGGTCCGGACACGCCGGACCGCACGCGAGACAATGGGGCCGACCCCCCCGAGCAGAGGAGCCGCCATGACCGAGCACCCCCTCCCGACCCCCGACGACGACGCCACCCTCACCGGCCCGCAGACCCCCACGCCCCAGCGCGTGGCCGCCGTGCGTGCGCTGCGCGAGCTGCTCGCCGCCGGCTACGGCACCGAGGCCCGGCCGATCGCCTCCTACGGCGCCCCCGCGCCCGGCACCCTCGGCGGCGTCTACCCGGACTACGACGACCGCGTGTTCCCCGGCCTCGTGGCCGCGCAGGAGCTGGCGGGCATCGACGTCGACTACCTGCGGAACGTGGACCGGGTGAGCGAGGCCGGCATCGCCGAGGCGTCCCTGGCCGACCTCGGCACGCTGTTCACCTACCTGGTGCGCGGCGAGCGGTTCGCGGACGGGCACGTGGCCGCCGCGATCGAGAACGGCAAGGTCGGCCGCATGCTGGACCGCCTGACCGCGCTGGTCCCCGAGATCCGCTGAGAGCGCACGGTGCGGAATACTGGGCGCATGCCCGCAGCCTCCGACGCCCCCACGCCCGCGCCCCGGCGCGGCCGCCTGGCCCCTTCCGGTGACCCCACTCCCGTGGAGAACGTCGCCACGCACCTGCAGGAGGGGTGGAACCGTTGGCACCGCGCCCGCGCGCTGCGTGCCGGCAACGTGCCGACGGTCATGGCGTTCACGGGCTACGGCAGCACCAGCTGGGTGCGGATCCTCTCCCGTGTGGTGATCGCCTCCGACGAGGAGTTCATGAACGGCCGTCGGCTGTCGAAGGTGGTGGCGGACGGCGTGCGCGGCTGGCGCAACTTCGTGGCCCCGCCCATGGCCTACGCCGAGGTGGAGGTGCAGGTGGGGGACCTGCGCACCACGGTGCGCACGGACCGGATGGGCGTCGTCGACGTCGTGCTGGACGTCGAGCTGGAGCCCGGCTGGCAGACCGCCACCCTCCACGTCGGCGGCCAAGAGGAGCACGCCGTCATGGACCTGTACATCTGCGAGCCGGGCGCGCGGATCGGCCTGGTCTCGGACATCGACGACACCGTGGTGGTCACCTCGCTGCCCCGCCCCCTGCTGGCGGCCTGGAACTCGTTCGTGATCGACGAGCACGCCCGCACGCCCACTCCGGGGATCGCCGTGCTGCTGCGCCGGATCGCCGAGCTCGAGCCGAAGGCCCCCGTGCTGTACCTGTCCACGGGCGCGTGGAACGTGGCGCAGACCCTCACCCGCTTCCTGGGCCGCAACCTCTACCCGCTCGGCGCTCTGCTGCTGACCAGCTGGGGGCCCACGAGGGACCGCTGGTTCCGCTCCGGTCAGGAGCACAAGAGGGTCCAGCTCGAGCGCCTCGCCGAGCAGTTCCCGGACATCCAGTGGATCCTGGTGGGCGACGACGGCCAGCACGACCCCGAGATCTACGCCGAGTTCGCGCAGCGCCACCCCGACCGGGTCAAGGCGATCGTCATCCGGCAGCTGACCCCCTCGCAGGCGCTGCTCGCGGGCGGCCGGGCGGAGGACACCCGCCATTCCACCCCGGGCATCCCGTGGTGCTACGGCCCGGACGGGGCCACGCTGTCCAATCAGCTCGAGGACCTGGGCATCCTGCCCGTCGAGTTCGTGGACGTGCAGCCCGAGGCCTGGCGCGAGGACATCCTCGGTGATGACGAGGCGCCGGCGACCCTCGACGCCCCGGGGCAGCGCGACGGCCGGCCCGCGGACGAGGAGGCCGCCCGATGACCGCCTCGCGCTCCGTCGAGGTCCGCATCCCGCTGCGCTGGGCGGACATGGACGCCTACGGCCACGTGAACAACATCGCCGTGGTGCAGCTGCTGGAGGAGGCCCGCGTGGCGGCCTTCGGCGTGCCCGCGAACACCGGCGCCGGTGGCGGGCAGGCCCCGCCGATCGACCTCCTCGAGGGGGTGGCCCCCGGTGTGCGGACGTTCATCTCCGAGCACACTGTGAAGTACCGGGCCCAGATGCCCTACCGCCCCGTGCCGCTGCGCGTGGTGGTGAGCGTGGACGCCGTGAAGGCCGCCTCGGTGCACGTGGGCTACGCCCTGCACGACGGCGTCGACGACACCCTCTGCGCCACCGCGACGTCCGTCATGGTGTTCGTCGACGGGCAGACGGGCCGCCCCGTGCGCATCAGCCCCGAGCAGCGGGCGGCGCTGGCCGGCTGAGGTGGGCTGATGTGGGCTGCTGACTGCCCGGCAGCCGCCCAGCGACATCACCGCCGTGCAGCACGGCTGTGATGTCGCAGAGCGGAGGTCGACCGCTCGGGCTCGCCGAGTCGGGACCGGGCCCGTGGGACGGCCGTGGATCAGACCGAGCGGGGGACGCCCGCGGCGGTGAGGATCCGCGCCAGCCGGTCCGGCCGCAGGAGGTCTCCCCACGTCCAATGCGCACCCGCCCGGGTGACCAGCTGCAGGGCCACCTCCCGTTCCTTCTCCCGGCGGATGCTGGCGCGGCGGGCCGTGTCGTCACCGTCGAAGAACGACAGGTCGTACTTGCCCAGCCCGTCGAACTCCCCGTACACCCGCACCTGCTCCCACCAGAAGTCCGTGCGGGCCACCCCGCGTCCGTTCGCATCCCGGTGGCGATGCTGCAGCGCCGTGGGCGGGACGAAGCCGAGCTCGTGGATGATGGCCCGGCTGTAGGACTCGCCGGCGGATTCCGCCCGCGCGTCCGCGAAGTGCCAGGCCCGCTCGAATCGGCGGAGGGCGGCCGCTGATCCGAGTCGGCTCTCCGCCTGCCTCGCCCAGCGTGCGGCCTCCTCGGGCCAGGCTCGGACGAGCGCGTCCAGCGGGGCCACGGCGTCGCGGAACGGGGTGGCCGCGCCGAGGACCAGCAGCACCGTGGGCAGCGGATCCGCCAGGACGGTCCCGAGGCTCTGCCCGTCCGACAGGACGGCCTCGACCGGCTGAGGCGCGGCGTGGGCCGCCTCCGGCAGCCCCCACCGGGGTCGGCGGCGTG
>NZ_RBLN01000214.1:0-238 GCF_003989405.1 Micrococcus sp. HSID17227
GAAAAAAAAAAAAAAACACAACGATACCCCTTGTATGACTCATTGACTAGAATCTGCCAATAACGAAAACACAGCCGAAACAGATGTCAAAGCTTAGCAGGAGTAAAGACAAGAATGGTCAAGTATCAGTAGATATGCGCACTACACCATACATATCAAGCATTACAGTGTAGCGCGGAGACTCTCATCGCTATGCAATCGTACTAACACAGATCAGATGTCACAAATGCAGAGAATT
>NZ_RBLN01000021.1:0-19808 GCF_003989405.1 Micrococcus sp. HSID17227
CGGCTCGGCGGTACCACCGCGGGCGACCCGCCTGCCAGCCCGCAGAACCGCACGGGCGCCTGCGTGGACGCCCACCTGCACCCCGGCTACCCCATCCCCTGCGGGGACCACGACGTCGGCCCCGCCCGCCCCGAGCTCGTCGTCCTCGAGCCCGGCCCGGACCCGCAGGGTGCGCCCGCCACGGACGCCGACGCCGCCGAGCCCGCCACGGACGCCGACGCCGCCGAGCCCGGCCCCGCCGCCTCCGGCCTGGCTCCCGAGGCCGACGACGTGGCGCACCACCTGCGCCACGTCTCCGGATTCCCGCGCTCCCACGCGTTCGGGATCGGCGCGCAGGTGGCCCCGGACGGCTCGTTCCTGCTCACCACGGCCGCCACCGCCGAGGCTCGCGGCAACGTGCGCGAGGGCACGGTGGTGCGCGTGGACCTGGCCACGGGCGAGCACCGCGTCCTGCACGACGTCCCCGGTGAGGACGTGGCCGTCGGCCCCGTCAGCCATGACGGCACGCGCGCCGTCGTCGTCCGCACCCCCGACTCCACCCCGCACTCCGCCGTGCACCCGCGCCTGTACGTGATGGACACGGCCACGGGCCAGACCACGCCCCTGGCCCACGGCTGGGACCGCTGGGCCGACGTCGTCGCGTGGCTGCCGGACGACTCCGCGGTGATCGCGCTCGCGGACTCCGAGGGCCGCCGCCCGGTGTTCCGCATCGAGGTGGCCACCGGCGCCGTCGCGCAGGTGACCCGGGAGGACGAGGCGTGGACCGACATCGTGCTCTCCCCGGACGGGGCCACGGCCTACGGCGTCCGCTCCTCCTACCTGTTCCCGCCGGAGGTGGCGCGGATCGACCTGGCCACGGGCGAGACCACGCGCCTGCCGAACCCCGTGGAGCGCCCCGCGATCCCGGGCACCCTCGAGGACGTGGAGACCGTCGCCGAGGACGGCACGCGCGTGCGCGGCTGGCTCGTGCTCCCCGAGGGGGAGGCGCCGGCCGGCGGCCACCCGCTGCTGCTGTGGATCCACGGCGGGCCGCTGGGCTCGTGGAACGCGTGGAGCTGGCGCTGGACGCCGTGGATCATGGCGGCGCGCGGCTACGCGGTGCTGCTGCCGGACCCGGCGCTGTCCACGGGCTACGGCCAGGACTTCATCGAACGCGGCTGGGGCCGCTGGGGTCAGGCGCCCTACACGGACCTGATGGCGCTCACGGACGCCGTCGTGGCGCGCGAGGACGTCGACGGCGACCGCACCGCCGCCATGGGCGGCTCGTTCGGCGGCTACATGGCGAACTGGGTGGCCGGGCACACCGACCGGTTCCGGTGCGTGGTCACGCACGCCTCGCTGTGGGCGCTGGACGGCTTCGGCCCGACGACGGATGCCGCGTTCTACTGGGCCCGCGAGATGGACGAGCAGATGCAGCAGGAGAACTCGCCGCACCGGTTCGTGGGCGAGATCGTCTCCCCGATGCTCGTCATCCACGGCGACAAGGACTACCGCGTGCCGATCGGCGAGGGGCTGCGCCTGTGGTCGGACCTGCTGGCGAAGTCTGGGCGGCCGGCCGCCGCGGACGGCACCACCGACCACCGGTTCCTCTACTTCCCGCACGAGAACCACTGGATCCTGGCCCCGCAGCACGCGAAGGTCTGGTACGAGGTCGTCCTCGGCTTCCTGGGCGAGCACGTCCTCGGCGACGGCGCCCCGTCGGCCCCGGAGACGCTGGGACTGACGCGGCCGTCGTCGACGGCGGGCTGAGCCGCCGGGCCCGGCGCCGGGCATCGTGACGGGCGGTTGAACGTCTCCGATCAGCTGCCCGTCACCGGCTGTTCACCGGGCGGGCCGTCTGTGGCCGGTGGGGGGCCACCCGGCCGACACCCGGATCTGGCCCACTGGAGCGGTCATCCCCCTCCCGGAAAGGACCGTTCCATGACCTCCGTCCGTCGTCACGCCGCCCGCGGCCTCGTGGCCCTCGCCGCCGCCGTCGCCGTCAGCGCCCCGCTGGCCGCCCCGGCCGTCGCCGCCCCCGCCGCACCGACGGCCCCGGCCGCCGCGCAGTCCGCCACGGGCAAGCCCGTGGTGCGCCCCGACGTCGTCGGCCACCGTGGTGCCTCCGGCTACCGCCCCGAGCACACCCTGGCCGCCTACGAGCTGGCCGCCGCCCAGGGCGCGGACGTGATCGAGCCGGATCTGGTCTCCACCAAGGACGGCGTGCTCGTGGTCCGCCACGAGAACCTGATCGACGGCACCACGGACGTCGCCCAGCGACCCGAGTTCGCGGGCCGCAAGACCACCAAGGTCGTCGACGGCGTGGCCCTCACCGGCTGGTTCACCGAGGACTTCACCCTCGCCGAGCTCAAGACCCTGCGCGCCAAGGAGCGCCTGCCGCAGGTCCGCCCCGAGTCCGCGTCCTACGACGGCCGGTACCAGGTGCCCACCTTCGAGGAGGTGCTCGAGCTGCGGGAGCGCCTCTCAACTCGGTACGGCCGCGAGATCGGCGTCATCCCCGAGATCAAGCACCCCACCTACTTCGACTCCCTCGGCCTGTCCATGGAGGAGCGCGTCGTCGAGCTGCTCCACGAGCACGGCCTGAACAAGCGCAACGCCCCCGCCGCCGTGCAGTCCTTCGAGCTCGCCAACCTGCGCGACCTCAACGAGAACCTCGGCCTCAAGGCCGAGACGGTGTTCCTGTCCAGCGTCACCGGCGCGCCCTACGACTCCGTGGCCGCCGGCGACACCGTCCGCGACTACGACTTCTACGAGACCGCCGCGGGCATGCGCGAGGTCTGCGCGGCCGGCGTCGACACGCTCGGCCCGGCCTTCGCGCAGATCATCACCAAGGAGAAGGACGGCTCGATGGGTGAGGAGACCGCGTTCGTCTCCCTCGCCCACCGCGCGGGTCTCGAGGTGGTGCCGTACACCTTCCGCGCCGAGAACCAGTTCCTCTACACGGAGTTCCGCTCCTCCGCGGATCCGAATGCGCAGGGCGACATGGTCGGCATGATCCAGCCGTTCCTCGACGCCGGCATCGACGGCTTCTTCACCGACCACCCCGACCTCGGCGTGCAGGCCGTGGACACCTGGATGCAGGGCAAGAAGGAGCACCCGGGCCGGGGCGTCGGCAAGACCGCCCAGCAGGGCCTGAAGGTGCGCTGACCCCGTCCCGACCGGAGACGATCCCGGCGGACCCGAGGTCTTCCGGCAGGGTCCCTGCGGTGCTTACCTTGGCGTTCAAGACCGGTGGACCCGGTGACGTGGACGGCCAGAAGGGTCGGCCACGAGGGGCCGCCGACCCGGACGAAGGAAGGCACAGCATGACGACGAACACGCCGAAGAACGCCCACGGCTCCTCAGCCGAGGGCCGTGACGCCAAGGACCAGGCGAAGGACAAGGCCCAGCAGGCCGCGGGCGAGGCCCAGGGCCAGGCGAAGGCCGTGGCCGACGACGCCAAGGACAAGGTCCAGGACCTCGCAGCCACCGCCAAGCACGAGGCCGGCCAGGTGAAGGACGAGGCCGCTGACCAGGTGCAGTCGCTGGTCGGCTCCGCCCAGGAGCAGGTCGGCGCGCAGGTGCAGACCCAGCAGGAACGGCTCGCGGGCCAGGTGCGCAGCTACACCGACGACCTGCACCGCGTGGTCTCCGGTGAGCAGCCGCAGACCGACCTGGTGCGTCAGGGCGTCGCCTCGGTGGCGAACCGTGCCGAGGCCCTGACGCAGCGCCTGGAGACCGCGTCCCCGCAGGACCTGCTGCAGGACGTGCGCGGCTTCGCCGCTCGCCGCCCGGGCACGTTCCTGGCCCTCGCCCTGGGCGCCGGGCTGGTGGCCGGTCGACTGACGCGCGGCATCCGCGACGCCGCCCAGCCGGACTCCGCCGCCTCCACCGCGCCGCGCCGTCACGAGACCCGTCCGGACGCGGTGCACGCGGACGTGACCCCGCACCACCTGGACTCGCAGGCCCCGGCCTACTCGAGCGATTCGCTCTCCCAGGCCGACGGCCGCGTCGCGGACGGTGCCGGGCCCCGCCGCGCGGCCGGCGTCGGGGACATCCCGTACGGCACGCAGGCGCCGGTACAGCAGGGCCTGACCGCCGAGCGGCCGTTCGACCAGACCCGGCCCGGGGGTGACGCATGAGCACCGCCCACGAACCGTTCCGCGACGCGACGCCGCACTCCGGCGCGCACACCCCGCCGCCCACGCAGGCGGAGTTCCGCGCCGAGCACGAGAGCCTCGGCGAGATGTTCCAGAGCCTGTCGGCCAAGCTGTCGACGCTGGTCAGCCAGGAGATCGCCCTGGCCAAGGCCGAGGCCACCGAGTCCGCGAAGAAGGCCGGCAAGGGGGCGGGCCTGCTGGCCGGCGCCGCCGTCGGCGGCTTCTTCCTGCTGATGTTCCTGTCCCTGGCCCTGATGTACCTGCTCGACGTGTTCCTGCCGATCGGCTGGGCCGCGTTGATCGTGGCCGTGCTGTGGGGCGTCGTCGCGGCCGTGCTGGCCGTGCAGGGCAAGAAGGACATCGAGAAGATCAAGGGTCTGCCGCAGACCCAGGAGACGCTTCAGGAGATCCCCGAGACCCTGAACCCCGCGAAGGAGACGCGATGACCACGAGCAACAACCCCGATGAGATCCGCGCCGACATCGAGCGCACGCGCCGCGAGCTCGGCCAGGACGTGGACGCCCTCGCCGAGAAGGTGAGCCCCACGAAGGCCGTGTCCCGGCAGACCAACCGCATCAAGGACGGCTTCATCCACGCGAAGGAGAACATCATGGGCTCCCCCGAGCAGCACCGCCACGAGCCCTCGCTGGGCGATCGCGCCCACGGGGTGCTCGACGACGCCCGGGCCTCCGCGTACGGCGCGGCAGGCCAGGCCCAGGACCGCCTGGGCGACGCCGGCGACCGCGTGTCCGAGTGGGCCGACGACGCCCAGCTCGCCCTGCAGCAGGCCCCGGCTCAGCTGCGCGGCCGCACCGCGGGCAACCCGCTGGCCGCCGGGCTGATCGCCTTCGGCGCCGGCCTGCTGCTCAGCTCGCTGATCCCCGCCTCACGCGTGGAGCAGCGCGCCGCGGAGGGCCTCAAGGAGCAGGCCGCCCCGCTGGTGGACGAGGCCAAGCAGGCCGCCCAGCAGCTGCGCGAGGACCTCGAGCCCGCCGCCCGCGAGGCCGCCGGGAGCGTGAAGGAGTCGGCCGCCGAGGCCGCTTCCCACCTCAAGGAGCAGGGCACGGACACGGCGCAGGACCTCAAGGCGGAGTCCCAGGACGCCGCCCGCCAGGTGAAGGACACCGCGAAGGACGCCTGAGCCCGACCCGAGCACGACGCCGGCCGGTCCCGTTGACGGGACTGGCCGGCGTCGCGCGTTTGGGGCCGAATCCGGCCCGCGGCTCAGGCCTTGGACCAGATGCGCGTGGTGAGGCGGAAGTCCTCCCCGAGGCCCCGTGCCTAGACTCGGAGGGTGACCCCTCTCGACCGCGTCCCCGACCAGCGCCCCGTCCCCGCCGGCACCGGCCTGACCCTCGAGGACGCCCTCCCCGCTCCCGTGACGGCCGAGGCCGACGGCGTCTCCGCGCGCCCGCGTCTGGCCCGGACCGTCGCCGAGATGCGCTCCGCTCTCCGTGAGCTCGTCGCCCACGCCACGGACGACGGCGACGCCGAGCCCGTCACCGTCGGCCTGATCCCCACGATGGGCGCCCTCCACGGCGGCCACGCGGCCCTGGTGCGGCGGGCCCGCGCCGAGAACGACGTCGTCGCGGTCAGCATCTTCGTGAACCCGCTCCAGTTCGGCGATCCGGCCGACCTGGAGCACTACCCGCGCACCCTCGACGCGGACCTGGACCTGCTGGCGGCGGCGGGCGCCGACGTCGTGTTCGCCCCGGACGTGCAGGAGATGTACCCGGGTTACCCGGACGCGCCGATCGTCACCGTCTCCGCCGGCCGCATGGGGGAGGTCCTCGAGGGCGCCTCCCGCCCGGGCCACTTCGACGGCGTGGCCACCGTCGTGGCGAAGCTGTGGAACATCGTGCGCCCGGCGGCGCCGGTCCTGCGCAGCTACTTCGGCCAGAAGGACGCGCAGCAGCTCACCGTCCTGCGCCGCCTGGCCACGGACCTCGACATCGACGTCGACGTCCGCGCCGTGCCCATCGTCCGCTCGCCCGAGGGCCTCGCGCTCTCCAGCCGCAACACCCGCCTGGACGCCGCGGGCCTGGAGCACGCGCTCGTCCTCAGCCGCGCCCTGCGCTCCCTGGCCGACGCCGCGGCGTCCGGTGAACCCGTCGACGTCCAGGCCGCGCGCCGGATGGTCGAGGACGAGCCGGGCGTCGAGCTGGACCACCTCGTGGTGGTGGACCGGGACACCTTCGCCGAGCTCGGTCCGGAGCTGCTGTGCCAGCCGCTGCGCCGCGAGGCCCTCGCCCTCGTGGCCGCGCACGTGCCGCCCGTCCGGCTGATCGACACCATGGTGCTGCCCGCCTCGGGGCCCCTGCCGTGACCCCGGAGCGTCTCGCCGCCGCCTTCGACAGCCCCTCGCCCACGCTCGCCGCGACGCTGCTGGGGTGCCGGCTGACCGTCGTCGCCCCGGACGGCGCCGTCACCGTGCGGCTGACCGAGACCGAGGCGTACGGGAACGCGGGCGCGGACCCCGGCGCCCACTCGTTCCGCGGTCGCACCGAGCGCAATGCCGCGCTGTTCGGGCCGCCGCGGCGCACGTACGTGTACCTGAACTACGGCATCCACCGCTGCCTGAACCTGGTCGGCCACCCCGAGGGGGAGGCCGGCGGTGTGCTGCTGCGTGCGGCCGAGGTGCTCGCGGGAGGGGACCTCGCGGTGGCCCGCCGTGGCCGGGACACCGGCCTCAAGCTGCTCTCCGGCCCGGGCAACCTCGGCCAGGGCCTCGGCATCACCCTGGAGATGGGCCATGCGCCCGTGGAGATCGTCGCCGCGCCGCCGGAGGTGGCCGACGACGGCGGCACCCCGGCCCGCCTCGCCGCGCCGGCCGCGCCCGCCCGGTTCCTCCTGGCCCCGCCCGCGCCCCGCGATCCGGCCGAGCCGCCGACCGAGGTCGTGACGGGCCCGCGCGTCGGCGTCTCGGGGGAGGGCGGCTCCGTGCGCTTCCCGTGGCGGTTCAGCGTGGCCGGCCACCGCAGCGTGTCCGCGTTCCGGCGTGGGCGCAACGTGCCGGACTGAGCCCCAGACCTTGTCGGCCGCCCCGGCCCCGTGCCTAGGTTGATCCCATGACCGAGATGAACAAGACCGCCCACGGCGAGACCCAGCAGACCGTCACCCGGACCATCGACGCGTCCGCCAAGGACGTGTTCGACTTCCTGACCCTGCCCGCGAACCACGCGAAGTTCGACGGCTCGGGCATGGTGCAGTCGGACGACAAGACCCAGCGCATCCAGAAGGTCGGCGACGTGTTCACCATGAACATGCACGCGGAGCACATGGGTGGCGACTACCAGACGGACAACCACGTGGTCGCCTACGACCCGAACAAGCTGGTCGGCTGGAAGACCGCCCCCGCCGGCACCGAGCCCAAGGGCTGGCAGTGGGTCTACCGGCTCGAGGACAACGGCTCCGGCAGCACGGACGTGTCCCTCACCTACGACTGGACCGACGTGACCGACCCGGAGCTGCTGGAGAAGAACCTCTTCCCGATGGTCTCCGAGGAGCAGATGGAGGAGTCGCTCGCGAAGCTGGCCGCCGAGGTCGGCTGAGCCCCCGCCTCCCGACGGCGGCCCCCGGGCCGGCCGTCCCCACGACGACGGGCACGCACCCGACCAGGGTGCGTGCCCGTCGTCGTGTCCGGTGTCACGGCTAGAGTGCCGTGCGAGACCGTCCCACCCCCCACGTCCAGGAGGATCCGCCGTGACCGCCACCGCCGAGCCCGAAGTCCCGTCGCCGCGCGAGGACCTGTACCGCCACGTCAACACCGGGTGGCTGGACACCCACGAGATCCCCGCGGACCAGGGCGCCTACGGCGCGTTCCTCGAGCTGCGGGACGCGGCCGAGCTCGCCGTCCGGCACCTGTGCGAGGACGCCGTGCGCGAGGTCGGCGCGGGCTTCGACCCCGCCCAGGCGCGCGTGCAGGCCACGGCCGCGGCCGGCGCGCACCGGGACGCCCCGCTCGCGCCGCTGGATGCGGAGGACACGGAGGGCATGGAGCATCCGGAGCTCAAGCGCCGGATCGCCGCGCTGTACGCCTCCTTCATGGACGACGAGACCGTGGAGGCCCGCGGCCTCGAGCCGATCGCCTCGGACCTGGCGGCGGTGGCCACCGTGACCACCCCTGCGGAGCTGCTCACCCTCTCCGGGCGACTGCAGCGTCAGGGCGTCTCCGGCCTCATCAACACCGGCGCACTCAACGACGCCGGGAACCCGGACCGCATGCTCCTGCACCTGCTCCAGGGCGGCCTGGGCCTGCCGGACGAGTCCTACTACCGGGACGAGGCCTACGCCGAGATCCTCGCGCAGTACACCGAGCACACCGGCCGCCTGCTGACGCTGGCCGGGATCGGCGCGGACCGGGACGAGGCCGCCGCGCTGGGCGTCCGGGTGGTGGAGCTGGAGAAGCGCATCGCCGCCCTGCACTGGGACCTGGTCCGCAGCCGGGACGCCGTGGCCCGCTACAACCCCATGACCCACGACCGGCTGACGGAGCTCTTCCCCCTGGCCGACGCGTGGCTCGAGGGCGTGGACGCCGCCGGCGAGCGCGCCGCGGAGGTCGTGGTGTGGCAGCCGGACTTCCTCTCCGGTGTGCAGGGGCTGCTCGAGGGACCCGAGGCCGCCGACCTCGAGGACTGGCGTCACTGGCTGATCCTGCAGGTGCTGCGCTCCTTCGCCGGCTTCCTGCCGGACGCGTTCGTGCAGGAGAACTTCTCCTTCTACGGCCGCCGCCTGGCCGGCACCGAGGAGGTCCGCCCCCGCTGGAAGCGCGCGGTCGCGTTCGTCAACGGGGCGGCCGGCGAGGACGTGGCGCAGCTCTACGTGGCCCGCCATTTCCCGCAGGGCCACGTGGCCGCGATGGACGAGCTCGTGGGCCTGCTCCAGGAGGCCTATCGCCGGTCCATCGAGGAGCTCGAGTGGATGGGCGAGGAGACCCGTCAGCGGGCGCTCGAGAAGCTGGCGATGTTCCGCCCCATGGTGGGCTACCCCTCGAAGTGGCTGGACTACTCCGCCCTCGAGGTCCACGCCGGCGACCTGCTGGGCAACGCCCGCTCCTCCTCGGAGCTCGAGTGGGAGCGGGACCTGCGCAAGATCGCGGACGGGCCGGACCCGGAGGAGTGGCACATCACGCCGCAGACGGTGAACGCGTACTACTCCCCGCTCGAGAACGCGATCGTCTTCCCGGCCGCCATTTTGCAGCCCCCGTTCTTCGACCCCGAGGCCTCGATGGCCGCGAACCTGGGGGCGATCGGCGCCGTGATCGGCCACGAGATCGGCCACGGCTTCGACGACCAGGGCTCGCGGTACGACGGCGCCGGTCGGCTCGAGGACTGGTGGACCGAGGAGGACCGCGCGGCGTTCACCGAGCGCACCTCCCGGCTGGTGGCCCAGTACAACGCGCTCTCCCCGGCCGAGGCCCCGGACCACCGCGTCAACGGCGAGTTCACCCTGGGGGAGAACATCGGCGACCTCGGCGGCCTGGGCATCGCCCACCGCGCCTTGGAGATCTGGCGGGACGAGGGCGACGGCGCCTCCCTCGACGCCGCGGCGGGGGACCGCGAGTTCTTCACCGCCTGGGCCACCGTGTGGCGTCAGCTCACGCGACCGGAGGCCATGGTCACCCGCATCGCCTCGGACCCGCACTCGCCCAACGAGTTCCGCTGCAACCAGGTGGTCAAGAACATCGACGCCTTCCACGAGGCGTTCGGCACGCGCGAGGGGGATCCCATGTGGCTGGCCCCGGAGGAGCGCGTCACCATCTGGTGATCCCGCCCGCCGGCCGGGCCCGCGGGTCCGGCCGGCGGCTCACTCGGACTCGGCGGGGTCCTGCATCCGGGTCTGACGCTCGGCGGCCAGCCGGTCCAGCAGGCGCGTCAGCGTCCGGATGTCCTCGCGGTCCCAGCGCGCCAGGTCGTCGCGCAGCCCGCGACCCGCCGGGCCGCCGCGCACCGCGTCGAGGCGGGCGAGCCCCTCGGGGCTGGCGCTCAGGAGGGCGGAGCGGCGGTCCCGCGGGTCCGGCTCTCGGGTGATCAGCCCGGCGGCCTCGAGGTCGCGGACCATGCGGGAGACCTGGGCGCGGTCCACCAGCAGGCCCTCGGCCACGGCCGAGGGCGTCATGGTCCCCTCGTTGGCCAGCATCATGAACGCCTTCATCGCCCCGACGGACAGGGCCGGGCTGAGGGCCGCCGCGTAGCGGACCATCACCTGGCGGTGCTGCAGGACCAGACGCGAGAACGCCTGCTCGAGCCCCTGGACGGCGGCCTCGAAGCCCGCGTCGTCGCCGCCTCTGCCCGGGTCCGGGGCGCCGTCAGCCACGGCGGGCCCGGACCAGCGCGGTGACGACGGCCGCCAGCAGGGCCGTCCCCGCCACGGCCAGCGCCGCGGGGACGACGGGCCGGCCGGCCACCGGCGACGCCGTCGCCGGGCGCTCGGCCGCCACCGCCCGGGACTCCTCCGGGTCCTCGGCGGGATGCTGCCCCTGCGCCGCGGTCACCACGGGGATCGGACCGGTCGCGGGCAGCGTCTGCATGGCCTCGGCCGTGGAGTGGGTGGCCAGGTCGGCGCGGGTGGCGTGGAGGCGCTCGGAGGTGGTCATGCGACCCAGCGGGATGTTCGGCAGGAACAGGATCGCGATCAGCGCGACGATTGCGAGGGGCACGCCCACGAGGAACGCGTGGGAGATGCCGGTGGCGTAGACGTCCTCGAAGATCGAGCGCAGGCCGTCGGGCATCTCTGCCACGCGTGGCAGGGTGCTGGACTGCAGGCTCTCGGACCACTCGGCGGCGTCCGGGCCCAGGCTGCGCAGGGCCGCGGCGAGGTCCGCGCGGCGCTCCTCGATGCGGTCCGGGACCACGTTGGAGACCACGGCGCCCATCACGGCGACACCGATGCTGCCGCCCAGGGTGCGGAAGAAGGTGACGCCGGAGCTGGCGACGCCCATCTGCCGCGGGTCGGTGGTGTTCTGCACCACGAGCACGAGGTTCTGCATGGTCATGCCGACGCCGGCGCCGAGCAGGAACATGTAGAGGGACACCAGCCAGAAGGAGGTGTCGTAGTGCAGGGTGCCGAGCAGGGCGGTGCCGGCGATCAGCAGGACGGCGCCGATCACGAGCCAGCGCTTCCACACGCCGGTGCGGGTGATGAGGCCGCCGATCACCGTGGAGGACACGAGCAGGCCGAGGATCATCGGGATGGTCATGAGGCCGGCCTGGGTCGGCGTCGCGCCGCGGGCCAGCTGCATGTACTGGGCCAGGTAGACGGAGGAGCCGAACATGGCCAGGCCCGTGGCGATCGAGGCGATCGTCGCGAGGGTGAAGGTGCGGTCGCGGAAGAGGGTGAGCGGGATGAGCGGCTCGGCGACGCGCAGCTCGGTCACGACGAACAGGACGGTGGCGACGGCGGCGCCGCCGAGCATCCACGCGGTGGTGGTGCTGGCCCAGTCGAAGTCGCGACCGGCGCTGGTGACCCAGATCAGCAGCAGCGCGGTGGCCGCGGTCAGGAACACGATGCCGAGGTAGTCGATGGACACCTTCTGGCGCTCGCGGTGCGGGAGGTGGAGGGTGCGCTGCACCATCACCAGGGCGACGACGGCGAAGGGCACCGCCACGAAGAAGTTCCAGCGCCAGCCCCACAGGTCGGTGATCACGCCGCCGGCGAGCGGGCCGCCCACCGTGGCCACGGCCATCACGGCGCCGAACAGGCCCATGTAGCGGCCGCGCTCACGCGGGCTGATGATGTCCGCCATGATCACCTGGCTGAGCGCGACGAGGCCGCCGCCGCCCAGGCCCTGCACGGTGCGGCAGACGATCAGGAAGGTCGGATCGTGGGTGAACCCGGCCGCCGCGGAGGCGGCGACGAAGATCGCCAGGGCGACCTGGAAGAGGACCTTGCGGTTGACGAGGTCGGCCAGCTTGCCCCAGATCGGGGTGGCGATGGCCGTGGCGAGCAGGGCCGAGGTGATGACCCAGGTGTAGGCGGTCTGGTCGCCGCCGATGTCGTGGATGATCACCGGCATCGAGGTCGAGACCACCGTGTTGGCGATCATCGAGACGAACATGCCCAGCAGGAGGCCGGTCAGGGCCTGGAGCACGGAGCGGTGGCGCGCGGCGTCGGCGGCGGCGCGCTCGAGCGAGGGGGCGCCGGCCGGCGCGACGGCCTCGGGGGCGGGGGAGGTCGGGGTCATGGGGTCCTTCGGCGGGAGGGGCGGCGCGGTGATTGACATAAGTCAATGATTGACGAGAGTCAATCATAAGGGGCGTCGGCCCGGGCCGCACCCGCCGTCCGCAGTTAGCCTGGTCACGCCGGACGACGCCGCGTCCTCCCCCCGATCCGAGAGTGAGGCCCCGCCGTGACCCCCCGTTTCCTGCTCATGACCCGCCTCCCTGAGCCCGGGCTCGGGATGCTGCGCGAGGCCGGAGAGGTGGTGGACGGCGCCGACGTCGGAGGGGACGCCGCGCTCGCGCGGCTGGTGGCCTCGGGGGACTACGACGTCGTCGTCGCGGCCCTGGACCAGAAGTTCACCGCCGACGTGCTCGCCGACGCGCGGATCAGGGGCATCGCCAACTACGCGGTCGGCTACAACAACGTGGACGTGGCCGCCGCGACGCGGCGGGGGATCGCCGTCGGCAACACCCCGGACGTGCTCACGGACGCCACCGCGGACATCGCGATGCTCCTGATTCTCGGTGTGACCCGCCGCGCCCCCGAGGGTGAGCGGATGGTGCGCGAGGGGCGGTTCCACGGCTGGGCGCCGGACCTGCTCGTGGGCCGGGACGTGCGCGGCGCGACCCTGGGCCTGGCCGGTTTCGGGCGGATCGGCAAGGCGGTGGCCGAGCGTGCGCTCGCCTTCGGCATGGACGTCGTGTTCGCGCCGCGGCCGCCCGCGCACCGGGAGGTCGCGGCCGCGGAGCTCGGCGACCTCGCCGGCCGCGTCCGTCAGGTCCGCTGGGAGGAGCTCGTCGAGGCCGCGGACGTCCTGTCCCTCCACGTGCCCCTGACGGACGACACCCACCACCTCGTGGATGCGGACGTGATCGCGAAGATGAAGGACGACGCCGTCCTCGTCAACACGGCCCGCGGCCCCGTGGTGGACGAGGCGGCCCTCGTCACGGCCCTGCGCGAGGGGCGGCTCTTCGGCGCCGGTCTGGACGTCTACGAGGACGAGCCCGCCCTCGCCCCGGGCCTGGCCGAGCTGGGGAACGTGATGCTCCTGCCGCACCTGGGCTCCGCCACCCGGGACACCCGCGCCGCGATGGCCGAGCTGGCCGCGCGCAACGCGATCGCCATGGCCACGGGCGCGGAGGTCCCGGCCCTCGTCAACCCCGGGGTGCGCGGCTGACCGGCGGGGCGCCGTCGGTAGACTCGGGGACCGTGACCACCCAGAACTCCGCCTCCGCCGCCGTCGACCACCACGATCAGCAGGCCGTCCGCGCCGCCAAGCGTGAGCAGCTGCTCGCCTCGGGCCGCGAGGCCTACCCCGTGCAGGTGCCGCGCACCCACGCGCTGGCCGAGGTGCGTGAGCGGTTCGACGGCCACGAGCCTGACTGGGCCTCGGGCGAGACCGTGTCGGTGACCGGGCGCGTCGTCTTCCTCCGCAACACCGGCAAGCTCTGCTTCGCCACCCTGCAGGAGTCCGGCGCGGACGGGGAGGCCGTCCGCCTCCAGGTCATGGTGTCCCTGGCCGCCGTCGGTGAGGAGTCCCTGGCCGACTGGAAGAAGGTCGTGGACCTGGGCGACTTCCTCTCCGTCACCGGCGAGGTGATCGTCTCGCGCCGCGGCGAGCTGTCCATCATGGCCTCGGCATGGGAGATGGCCTCCAAGGCGCTGCGCCCCCTGCCCGTGCTGCACGCGGACCTGAACGAGGAGACCCGCGTCCGCCAGCGCTACGCGGACCTGATCGTGCGCGAGGAGGCCCGCCGCATGGTCTACACCCGCGCCAAGGTCACCTCGGCGGTGCGGCGCACCCTCGAGGGCCACGGCTACGTGGAGGTGGAGACCCCGATGCTCCAGCTCGTCCACGGCGGCGCCCTCGCGCGTCCCTTCGAGACGCACCTCAACGCGTTCGACCAGCCGATGACCCTGCGCATCGCCACCGAGCTGTACCTCAAGCGCGCCGTCGTCGGCGGCATCGACCGCGTGTTCGAGATCGGCCGCGTGTTCCGCAACGAGGGCGTGGACTCGACCCACTCGCCCGAGTTCACCACCCTCGAGTCCTATGAGGCGTGGGCGGACATGCACGTCATGGCCGAGCGCATGCAGGAGATCATCCTCAACGCCGCGGACGCGGTGGGCGCCGGGCGTCGGCTCGAGACCGCGAAGGGCGTCATCGACCTCGACGGCGAGTGGGCCTGGGTCGCCGTGTACCCGGGGCTGTCCGAGGCCGTGGGCCGCGAGATCACCCCGGAGACGGACGCCGAGACGCTGCGGGCGATCGCCGCGGAGCACGAGGTCAAGGTGGACCCCGCGTGGGACGCGGAGAAGCTCGTGATCGAGCTGTTCGGCGAGATCGTGGAGCCCACCCTGATGTACCCCACGTTCGTGTACGACTACCCGCCGGCCGCCCAGCCGCTCGCGCGCCCGCACCGCTCGGACGACCGGGTCATCGAGGCCTGGGACCTGATCATCGGCGGCATGGAGCGCGGCACCGCGTTCTCCGAGCTGATCGACCCCGTCATCCAGCGCGAGCGCCTGACCGCCCAGTCGGCGATGGCGGCCGCCGGCGACGACGAGGCGATGCAGCTGGACGAGGACTTCCTGCGCGCCCTCGAGTACGGCGCCCCGCCCATGGGCGGCATCGGCCTGGGCATCGACCGCCTGGTGATGCTGTTCACGGACGCCGGCATCCGCGAGACCATCCTCTTCCCGCTGCTCAAGCCGGAGGCCTGACATGGCCGACTTCTGGGACTACTTCTCCGTCCTCGCCCCCTCGATCGGCCTCGGGCTCATCTTCTGGCTGGTGATGCGCTCCCTGCTGCGTTCGGACACGGGTGAGCGCGAGAGTCAGGCCCGCCGGCTCTCGGGCGCGGACGCGCGGGCGGCCCGCGAGGAGGCCGAGGCCCGTGAGTGGGCGGCCCGACGCCGAGCCGAGGGAGGGCCGGAGGCCGATCCGGAGGACCGCGCCCGCTGAGATTCCTTCCCCGGCGTTGAAGAATCCTTCTGCCCGGTTTTGTTGCGGTATTCTTGACTCACCACAAGTGCACGGCCGGAATCGTGAGCACGCGGGAAAGAAGCCCGAGAGCGAAGACCGGAACCCAGGGACACGCGCACGAGAGAAGAAAGTGGGAATCACCGTTGGCACAGAAGGTAGAAGTGGTCCTCGTGGATGATCTTGACGGTTCGCCTGCAGATGAGACCGTGAACTTCGCATTGGACGGTCGCAATTACGAGATCGACCTGTCGAAGGAGCACGCCGCAGAACTCCGTGAGTTCCTGAAGCCCTACATGAAGAAGGGCCGCGCCGTGGCGCCGCCGTCGCCCAAGGTCGAGGCCGCCCAGATCCGCAAGTGGGCGGCCGAGAACGGCTACGAGGTCTCGAGCCGGGGCCGTCTGCACCGCGACGTGGTGGAGGCCTACCGCAACGCGAAGCGCAAGTGAGCGTCCCGCCCGGGTGCGTCGAGGAATCGGCGTCCCCGGGCCTCGTTCCGGCCCCTCCCGACGACGGCCGGGCCGCTTCTCCCGCTGGCGAACAGCCGCGCGGCACGCGGTCCGGGTGCGTAGTGTCGACCACGACCGTACGCAAGGAGTGTGCCCATGTTCGAGAGATTCACCGACCGCGCCCGTCGGGTGGTCGTGCTCGCCCAGGAAGAGGCGCGCATGCTCAACCACAGCTACATCGGCACCGAGCACATCCTGCTCGGACTGATCCACGAGGGTGAGGGCGTCGCAGCCAAGGCACTGGAGTCCATGGACATCTCCCTGGGCGCCGTGCGAGAGAAGGTGCAGGAGGACATCGGCCAGGGCCAGCAGAACCCGCCCGGCCACATCCCCTTCACGCCGCGCGCCAAGAAGGTGCTCGAGCTGTCCCTGCGCGAGGCGCTGCAGCTCGGCCACAACTACATCGGCACCGAGCACATCCTGCTCGGCCTGATCCGCGAGGGCGAGGGCGTGGCCGCCCAGGTCCTCGTGCAGCTCGGCGCGGACCTGAACCGCGTCCGTCAGACGGTCATCCAGCTGCTCTCCGGCTACCAGGGCGGCGCCCAGGGCGGCAAGGAGACCGCGGGTGCCGGGGTGGGCCAGGGCGCGGAGGCCGGCCAGAACGCCGGCTCCGTGGTGCTGGACCAGTTCGGACGCAACCTCACCGCGGCCGCGCACGACGGCAAGCTGGATCCCGTCATCGGGCGTGCGGGTGAGATGGAGCGCGTCATGCAGGTGCTCTCCCGCCGCACCAAGAACAACCCCGTGCTCATCGGCGAGCCCGGCGTCGGCAAGACCGCCGTCGTCGAGGGCCTGGCCCAGGCGATCGACCGCGGCGACGTCCCGGAGACGCTCAGGGGCAAGCAGCTCTACTCGCTGGACCTCGGCTCCCTCGTGGCCGGCTCCCGCTATCGCGGCGACTTCGAGGAGCGCCTGAAGAAGGTGCTCAAGGAGATCCGCACCCGCGGGGACATCATCCTGTTCATCGACGAGATCCACACCCTCGTCGGGGCGGGCGCGGCCGAGGGCGCGATCGACGCCGCCAGCATCCTCAAGCCGATGCTGGCCCGGGGCGAGCTCCAGACCATCGGCGCCACCACGCTGGACGAGTACCGCAAGCACATCGAGAAGGACGCCGCGCTCGAGCGCCGCTTCCAGCCGATCCAGGTCGCCGAGCCGTCCGTCGAGGACGCCACGGAGATCCTGCGTGGCCTGCGGGACCGCTACGAGGCACACCACAAGGTCTCCATCACGGACGGTGCGCTCAAGGCCGCCGCCGGCCTGGCGGACCGCTACGTCTCCGACCGGCACCTGCCGGACAAGGCCATCGACCTGATCGACGAGGCCGGCGCGCGTCTGCGCATCCGTCGCATGACCGTGCCGCCGGAGATCAAGGCCTACGAGTCCCGCATCGCGGAGGCGCGCACCCAGAAGGAGGCCGCCATCGACGGCCAGGACTTCGAGGGCGCCGCCCGCCTGCGCGACCGGGAGCAGCAGCTCGAGGACGAGCGCCGCGAGAAGGAACAGGCGTGGCGCACCGGTGCGGACGCCGACGTCGCCACGGTGGACGAGGACCTCATCGCCGAGGTGCTCTCCAAGTCCACCGGCATCCCGGTGTTCAAGCTCACCGAGGAGGAGACGGACCGCCTGCGCAACATGGAGGAGGAGCTCCACCGCCGCGTGATCGGCCAGGACGAGGCGATCAAGTCCCTGTCCCGCGCCATCCGCCGCACCCGCGCGGGCCTGAAGGACCCGAACCGCCCCTCGGGGTCGTTCATCTTCGCCGGCCCCACCGGCGTCGGCAAGACGGAGCTGGCCAAGTCCCTCGCGGAGTTCCTCTTCGGGGACGAGGACGCGCTCATCACGCTGGACATGTCCGAGTTCCAGGAGAAGCACACCGTCTCGCGTCTGTTCGGTGCCCCTCCCGGCTACGTGGGCTACGAGGAGGGCGGCCAGCTCACCGAGAAGGTCCGCCGCCGTCCGTTCTCCGTGGTGCTGTTCGACGAGGTGGAGAAGGCCCATCAGGACCTCTTCAACTCCCTGCTGCAGATCCTCGAGGACGGTCGCCTGACCGACTCGCAGGGCCGTGTGGTGGACTTCAAGAACACCGTGATCATCATGACCACGAACCTCGGCACCCGGGACATCTCCAAGGGCGTCATGACCGGCTTCCAGTCGGCCACGGACACCACCACCGGGTACGAGCGGATGAAGGGCAAGGTCAAGGAGGAGCTGCGCCAGCACTTCCGCCCCGAGTTCCTCAACCGTGTGGACGACGTGATCGTGTTCCCGCAGCTGCAGAAGCACGAGATCGTGCAGATCGTGGACCTGTTCATCTCCCGCCTCGGCAAGCGCCTGGCGGAGCAGGACCTGTCCATCGAGCTCACCCAGTCCGCCAAGGAACTGCTCGCGGACCGCGGCTACGATCCGGCCATGGGTGCCCGCCCGCTGCGCCGCACCATCCAGCAGATGGTGGAGGACCAGCTCTCGGAGAAGATCCTCTTCGGTGAGATCCCGGCCGGCTCCCTCATCACCGTGGACACCACGGGCGAGGGGGAGGGCGCCGAGCTGACGTTCACGTTCTCCGGCGGCCGGGAGGCCCTGGAGGGCGCGGACCTGGCCGAGCTCGAGTCCGGTGCCGGCGATCCGGTGGACGCCGCCCGCTCCGCGTGACCCGCGGGGCCTGATCCGAGACGCCGGACCGCGCATCCGGTGCCCACGGCCCGTCGCCCCTCCCCTCGGGGAGGAGGCGGCGGGCCGTCGTCGTGCCCCCGCGGGGCGCCGGGGCCGAGGTCCGCGACACCGCCGCCGGCATCAAGGACGGCCTCGCGAAGGACCGCTGAACCGGCCCGCCTCCCCGCAGGCGCGAGAGGGGTTCCCTCGCGGCGGGATCGGTGCCACTGTGGTCTGTGACCGCTCGACGGTGGTCCTGTCTCCGCTTCGGCCCGGCACTCGCCGGGACGGCCGCGGAGCAGCCCCGAGAAGAAGGAGGCCGCCCATGGGTATCGGTGACCTGAACAACCTCGCAAACCAGCACTCGGACAAGATCGACGAGGCCGTGGACAACGCTCAGGAGCAGCACGGCGACAAGCTCGGCGAGCACGGCGACACCGTGAACAAGGGTGTCGACGGCGCGCAGGAGAAGTTCCTGTCCGGGGACGAGGGCGAGCAGCAGGCCTGAGCCTGCCGTCGACGCCGCGGGAGCCCCCGCCCGGTCCGCCGGGACGGGGGCTCCCGTCTGTCCGGGGTCGGGATGTCCGTGCCTAGACTGGACCCCATGCCTGCCGACCGCCCCCTCACCCTCCGCTCGGCGCGGACCCAGGACGTCCCGGTCATCCAGGCGCTCGTGGAGCCGCTGGCGCGGGAGCGCGTGCTGCTCCAGAAGGAGGCTGTGGCCTACTACGAGGCCATCCAGGAGTTCGTGGTCGCCGAGGAGGCGGATGGGACCCTGGCCGGCTTCGGCGCCCTCCACGTGATGTGGCAGGACATCGCCGAGGTCCGCACCCTCGCCGTCTCGGAGGCCCACCGGGGGGCCGGCGTCGGGCACCTGATCATCGAGGAGCTGCTGGGCCGGGCGCGGGCCGTGGGCGTCGAGCGGGTCTTCTGCCTGACCTTCGAGGTCGAGTTCTTCCGCCGGCACGGTTTCGAGGTGATGGCGGACCAGTCCGCCGTGGACCCGGAGGTCTACGCGGAACTGCTGCGCTCCACGGACGAGGGCGTCGCCGAGTTCCTGGACCTCGCCCGGGTCAAGCCGAACACCCTCGGCAACACGCGGATGATCCGCCGCCTCTGATCCGCCGCACCGCGGGCCGCCCCGTGCCCCGGCGAGGTCAGTCCGGGAAGGTGAGGCCGCCGTCGTCGTCCCGGGCCAGCAGCCCGTCCGACACGAGCCCGGCGACGCACCGCGCCCACTGCGCGTCGTCGGGGCGGTGCGACCCGAGCCGCCCCCCGGCCACGACGACGGCGGGCACCTCCGCCTCGGCCACGCGCCCGTGCTCGCGGACGGCGGCCATCACGGCCCCGCGCACCTGACGGTCC
>NZ_RBLN01000001.1:0-48339 GCF_003989405.1 Micrococcus sp. HSID17227
CCGGCTCGTCGAAGGCCAGGCCGTCACGAACTGGAAGCAGGCCCTCGCCCAGCTCGCCGCGGCCTACCCCGACCGGATCAACCCCTACCTGTGACCACCCCGCTTACACAGACAAGTTGACACGCCCGCGGGGCGCGCTCGGCGTCGATCTCGACGGTGCGGTACTCGCGGCCCTGCTCGTCACGCTTGCGGACGTTGAGATACCCGACTGGTGCTCGCATCGGGGTTCCGCCGGTCTCGAACTTCTGGTTCAGGCCCTTGCTGACCTCGGATGCGAGGTTTTTGGAGTAGAACTCTGCGATGGAGGACATGATGCCGTGCAGCAGCATCCCCGAGGGCGTCTCGTCGATGTTCTCCGTCGCAGACACCAAGGTCACCCCGGCTTCGACCAGGCGGCGGTGAATCTCCACATCGTCCAGTCGGTTGCGGGCGAGGCGGTCGACCTTGTGGACGATGCAGTATGTGACTTGATGCGTGGCGATGTACTCCAGCATCCGTTGCAGGTCTGGCCGGTCAGCTGAGCGGGCGGACTCTCCGGCGTCCACAAACTCGGCGACGATGCGTGCGCCGAGGTCTTCGGCCTTGCGCGCGTTCGCCTGGCGCTGAGCGGGGATGGAGAACCCCTCGTCACGACCCCCCTTGGTCGCCTGCTCCTTGGTCGAGACACGTTGATACGTCACCGCTGTCAGAAGCGGCGACGTATCCGTGTCGTGTATCGGCATTGTCAGGGTCATGGTGGCCTCCTTGCTCGCCAGACGACGAATGGGCGTGCGTCGTGTTTCCGGTGCTGTGTCGATCACCGATGCGACGCTGCTGCTCATCAAGCTCCTGGGCGTGAAGTCCATCCGCGATGTGCAGAACCAGCGCGATCAGTTGCTTGTTGTCAGGCTTGGAGCGCACCCGAGGCTCGGCCGAGATACGTCGGCCCGTGCTCGTCACCCGGTAGTGCCTCATACCCGCCAGGTGAACTCGCCTGCCCGTTAGCGTCACGGGCGACGCGGCGTTCCTTGCGGCGGGCGGCACGGAGCCGGAGGTAGATGCCGAAGCCGTGAAAGAGGAAGCGGAAGCCCTCGCAGATCCCGATCAGAACGAAGAGGTGGAGCCACTCCGGGCCTCCGTTGTCGATCAGGACGGTGCACCCGTAGGCGAAACCGAAGTAGACGACCCCGGCGAGCACGGCCCACAGACCCCACTTCGGGTCGCGCTGAGTGCGGAACCAGTCGAGCAGGATGGTCGAGGGTATCCAAGGCCGCAGCACCCGGAAAAGGATGACGACTGCGATGAAGATGAGCCAGATCATGGTCAAGTCCTCCCGAAGCGGCGACGCTTCCTATGGGATGGACTTGCCGGGGCGGCTTCCCCGGTTCGTCTGCCACCTGCCTGGGGCCGGTGACGACTAGCTGAACATTGATGTCGCCTACCCCTAGTCTAGCGCCTGCACGCTGCTGTCGGAAGAGCGGTCGTCGTGGGTCGGGTACCTACCCGTATGGCCACGATGGAGCAGCTGGCGTTCGACTTCGATGAGTTCGCCCGCGAGGACGCCCGCGCGCGACTGCCCGAGTGGGCCGGAGCACCGCTGCACTACACCGAGGACTACTACCCACCGAGGCTGCTGGACGAGGCGTTTGAGCACTGGCGGTTCATCAACGGCAGCTTCGGCTCGTTCGCGCGTAGCCATATGTGGCACCGCTTCAGTCATGCCACTGTCGAGTTCGGCGAGCATCGCGCCGAGATGTTCCACGCCGATCTTCGCCCTGAGCCCGACGCGGAGGGGCCGGGCGATCTGCTGAAGAAGATCGTCTGCGGGCCGTGCGCGTGGCAGTCCGACGCCGGCGGCGAGTCAGATGCGGTCGAAGCGTGGCACGATCACGCCGTACCGGGGTGGCGAGACCTCCCCGTGGTTCCCGGCCAGATTCGGGTACGCACCGACAAGGGCCTGTCGAAAGTGGCCCTGCGGTGGATTGAGCAACGCTACCCGCAGCACATGCAGATACCTGGTGCCCCGATCATCACCGAACGCCAGCAGTTCGGCATCCGCCACGTTCCTGCCTACTCACCCTGGGGCGGCTACGACCTGTCCGCTACCGCGCTGGAGCGCCCCGCGCCTCGGCCCGCAGGTCACGCCGTGCGCCGGGAGCCTGCCCAGTTCGAGCCGTCAGTGAGCGCGCCGCGTCGGACCGGGCGCATGCTCGGCGACTGACCGGCACACGAGAGCGGGGCCGAAACTTGGGAGTAGGGCTTCGGCCCCGTAAGCGGTGCGATGCTCAGCTGATCTCGCCGGTCTCGGGGTTGAGGTTGGCGTAGAAGTCGTGTTCGAGTTGGCGGCGGCGCTCGACGTCGGCGATGACGTAGGCCACGAAGTCCTCGTCGCGGTCGGTGATCGGGGTGTCTTCGATCGGTTCGGCCTCGTCCTCGCCGGGCCAGACGGTCTGGCGCGTGGGCCGGTCGCGGTCGAGGCGGGTGCCGCACGCGGCGACCCAATCACGCAGCCGCTGCCTGGCGTCCGCGAAATCCCGGTGCCAGCCGATCGGGGCCGAACCGTTCTGCTGCGGGTCGAACGCGCACAGCCAATGGGTGTGAAGCGCTGAGAGTTCCCAGTGCAGCTCGGGGTGACGGTGCCACATGGGAGGCACCACCGACGACGGCAGCCCGTAGGTCGTGCGAAGCCAGTTCACCCACTGGTTCAGTTCCAACCATGCGGCCTCGGCGTCGTCGGCGGTCAGCAGATTCCAGTTGATCGGGCCGGGCGGTTCATCGAGCATCGGCCCCGCCGCCCCGACCCGGTTTGTGGTGCCGTGGTCGATTTCGGGTTCTGGCTCGTCCTGCTCGGGTACGAAGTCCTCTTCGTCATTCATGGTGTCGGCCCTGTCCTACTGCGACATCACGGCCGGTTCGCGCTGCTGCGCGGGCCGGTCGTCGCGCTCGAACCCTTGGCTGCGGTCGAGGCCCGGGGCCTCACGCTGCGGTGTCTCCTGCTGCGGCGCACGGTCGACGGTGTAGGGCGTCCACATCATGTCGTGGCCGATCTTCGTGGCCACGAACTCTTCACGCTCGTTGCCGTTCTGATCGGTAAACGGCCGCACGTACCCCTGTGCGATGAAGCGGTCGTCCTGCTGGAACTTCTGGCTCGCTTCCTCGGCGGTCTTGCGGAAGAGCACCATGTCGTGGAACGTGGTGCCGGTCTTGACAAACGAATCCTCGCCGTCACGACGGAAGTGATCGACGCCGACGCGCGCGTACAACCGCGCGATCCCGTTCTTGCTGTACGTGAGCCTGGGTTCGGAGTCGATGTATCCGACCAGCGCTTCACGTGGTCGCAGCTTCGCCCGTTCCTGCCTCTGGCCGTCGTGCGGCTCGTTCTGCTCGTCCATCAGCTTGCCTCCTACCTCACGGTGCCCCGCCAGTAGGCGGCGCTGCTTGTGTGTGGCGGCAAGGTGCACGAAGCGGCCCGCGAGCCTTAGAACCCTCGCGCGGGCGTCTCCCGCGCCCACGACTGCGCCGACGAACCAGCTCTGCTGGATACCGGGGTGCGTTCGGGGTTCGGGCGGACACCGAGCGCGGGCCGGTGTGCTCGCACGGTCTCGACGTTCAGCCCATTCGGTGGGTTCCCCGGCGCGGGTTCGGGTTGTGCTGCGTGGTCGATGTCTTCTTGCATCGCGGCCAGCTGGGTCTCGATTCTGGCGAGGTCTTTCTCCGCGTCGGCAAGGGCCTGGGCGTGGCGGAACGGCTGGCCGATGCGCTGCTCGGCATCGTCGCGTTCGGTCTCGGCGCTGGCGAGGTCGCTGCGGGCTTGCTCGAGGAGGGAGGGGATGCCGGATGCGCGGTTCTCGATGCGCTGGATGAGTCCGACGCCGCCGTCGAGGAACGACTGGCGGGTCATGATGAACCCGCTACGCGGCACCCCGTCGAGCCGAATGTTCACCACGGGGTCGGCCCCGAGTGCCGGGCTGGTCGAGACGATCACGTCAAAGCCGCTGATCTGGCCGATGACGCCGTGGTCGCGGGAGGCGTAGCGCGGTGCCCACTTCAGGTCGGAGTCGTGCGCCCAAGTTGCGAGCGCGTGTGCAGCATCGGCCCGGGAGGTGTAGGTGTTGTCGCGTAGCTCGATGCGGAACCTGTCACCGGAAGTGTCGGTCACGCGCGGCAGCACCGCTTCGAGGGCTTCGATGTCGGCTGCGGCACTCCGTGCATGGTCACTGGCGCGGTCGCGGGCGTGGACGAGCATCGACTCGTTGCGGTGATAGGCGCGTTCGAGACGGCGGAGCCGTTGTACTTCGGTATGCACCGTGGAGTGCTCCAGCAGAAGCGGGTTCCCCGAGGAGATGGCCTTGGCTTCGGCGGCGGATAGGGCGGATGAGTCAATCTCCTCGATCTCGCGGGAGTCGAGGTTTCCACGCATGAGCTGCGCGATGAAGGTCGCCTTCCGCTCGACCCCTTGCCACATGTAGGAGTCGAATGACCGTTCGGTGACGAACCGGACGATGCCGATCTCGGGGTTTTGGTTGCCTTGGCGCAGGATGCGGCCCTCGCGCTGGGCGATGTCGCTGGGTCGCCACGGGCAGTCCAGGTGATACAGCGCGACGGCCCGGTTCTGGACGTTGGTGCCGACGCCCATTTTCTGTGTGGAACCCATCAGCACCGCGACGTGCCCGGCACGCGCGGCAGCGAACAACCTGGCTTTGTCCACGTCGGTCTTGGCTTCGTGCATGTACCGGATGGACTCGGGCGGCATCCCGCGCACGACAAGCTGCGCCCGCAGTTCGTCGTAGGCGTTCCACTGGGTTGGGTTCGGGGTGCCGATGTCGGAGAACACCAGCTGCAACGCACCCCGCACGGGCGACTCCTGCCCGGTGATCGGGTCGAGGTAGATGTTGTCTTTCGTCTGCTCCCAGACCCGGTGGATGCTGTCGGCAGCCAGGTCCACCTTGGTCGGCCCAGACGGGTCGGTGGATGCGATCATGCGGATATCGAGGGCGGCCTTGCGCCCATCGGTCGAGATGGTGAGCATGTTGTCTTCGCTGGGCGACACCGCCCGGGCTGCGACCTTCTCGGCACGCTTGCCGAGGGTCTCGATGAACTGCTCCAGCTCGACCGTGGGCTGGATCGCGACCGTCGCCGGTGCCCGCCTACCATCCTCGCGCTCGGCGATCTCGGGGGTGGGCAGTTGCAGATCCTCGGCGGTCTTCACATCCGCGAAGATCGACCAGAGTTTCAGCATCTCGGGCACGTTCTGGAACTTGGCGAACCGCGTCTTCATGCGGAACGTGTTGTTGCCGGTCGGGGCCATCTCCATCTGCGTGACCGTCTGCCCGAACGTCGCCGCCCACGCATCGAACGCGCCGATACCGGCGGCGTCGAGCAAGTCCGGGCGCAGGTACTTCTGCATCACGAACGCCTCGGTCACGCTGTTCGAGATCGGCGTCGCGGTCGCCCCGGTGACCACCCGTTCGCGGCCTTCGGAGCGCAGGTATTCGAGCTTCATGTGCAGATCGGAGGCACGGTTGGAACCCTCGATCGCGGCGTCTTGGATGTTCGAGTCGGTGGCGAGGTTCTTGTACATGTGCATCTCGTCCACGACCACGTAGTCGATGCCGGTGTCCTCGAAGCACACCCCGGCATCTCGGCTGGTGTCGATGCGGGCTTTGACCTTGTTCTCCAGCTGGAGCAGCTTGCGCTGGATGCGTTTGACGCTCATCGCGTTCTCGCCCGTCGCGGTGGCGAGCACTTCCCGCATGTCGTCGACCTGGGCTTGGATGTACGCCTGCTGGGTCTCGGTGCGCAGTGGAATCTTCTCGAACGCGCCCTGCGTCATGAGCACGCCATCCCACTCGTTCGCCGAGGTCCGTGCGACGAACAGGCGGCGCTTGTCGGCGGTGAGGTCTTTGCTGGACGCGGCGAGAATCCGGGCCTGCGGATAGATTTGCAGCCACTCGCGGGAGAACTGTTCCAGCATGTGATTCGGAATTACGAGCACGGGCTTGTCGATCAGCCCCATGCGGCGCATCTCCATCACGCCCATGATCATTTCCGCTGTCTTGCCCGCCCCGACCTCGTGGAACAACCCGGCAGCCGGTTCGGCGATCATGCGGGCGACGGCGGAGCGCTGGTGCGGGCGCGGGGTGAAGTTCTCCGCCAGCCCCGGCAGGCTCAGGTACTCGCCCGCGTCGGTGTAGTCGCGCAAGACGATGGAGTTGAAGCGCCGGTTGTACTCGGCCACGAGCGTGCGGGCACGCTCCGGGTCTTCAAACACCCACTCGGCGAACCGCTCTTGCAGGGCGTCGGCTTTCTCCTGCGCGGCGGTGGTCTCCAGCGGGTTGAGCACGCGGCGCTTCTTGCCGTCGACGTTCTCGATCTCGTCGTAGACGAGCAGGGTCTTCTGCTCCATGATCGCCTGGGCGATATCGGGGGCCGGGCGACGCTCGGTGCCCCACTCGTTGGTGGCCAGCAGCCCTTGGCGTCCTCCCCGCACTTCCCACATGCCTGGCAGCGGGTTCTCCACGTTCACGTCGCGGGTGCGCAGCAGCTCGTTCAAGAACTGCGCGTGCACGTCGGCGCTAATCCACACCGCGCCCATGCGGGCGCTGATCTCTTCTACGCCGAGTGCTTCGGGTACGACCTCGGTGAGCGCGTCGACATTAGCCTGGAACGCCGGGTCGTCGGCGGCGCGCTCGGTGGCGTGCTCCAGCTTCATGCGCACGTCGCCGGAGAGATACGCGGGGGCGTGGATGAGCTCGTCGGTGATCGGGTCGGTGAACACCAGCCCGGTAAGCGAGGCGCGGGCTTCGGTTTCGTCCATGCCGAGCATGTCGGCGATCAGCGGCAGGTCGATCCTGCCGGTGCGGTCGAGGCTGACCGCTATCGCATCGGCCGGGGTGTCAACGCCTTGGGGTTCGGTGCGCGGGGAGACGACGCGGCGTGTCATGATCGCCGCCGGGGTCGCGGTCTGGTCGGTGTCGTCAAACTGCTCCAAGGCGAGCACGAGCGCCCCGAACGGGTCGGAGCGCAGCAGCCGGATCGGGGTCGGCACCGTGCGGGCGTAGGTGTCTTCCCCGGCCTCGTTGGTGCGGCCGGTGCGGCGCAGCGTGTACCGGTTCAGCGGCCCGTACCTGCCAGCATACTTCCGGTAGTCGCGGTACAGGCCCTCGCGCGCCTGGTTGATCTCGTCGGTGTCATCGACGGTCGCGGCCTCCAGTTCGAGCAGCCGGTGCGCGCCGTCGCGCAACCCCAGCAGGGCGCGCAGCTCCGGCCCCGCCGATTTCGGCACGTCCAACGGTTCGACGGAGCCTTGGACGACGGTGCCGAACCCGGTGTCGGTGGCGACGATGCTGCCATCCCACAACTGCGGCGGCGACGGCACACGCGCGGCCTGCCGTGCCTGATACTCCGCCGTGGGCGCAGTGAAGACCCTTCCGGTGCGGCGGGCTGTGAACGTGATCTGGTCGAGCACATCGGCCAGGTCGGCCTCCAGGCGGTCGAGGTCGCCATCGACGGTGAGCGTCGGGGTGCCGTACATGCCCTGCCGGATGCTCAGGGTGCCGAGCACATGCTCGGGGTGGTGATCGAAGTAGGCGTTGATCTTCGCGCGCTGTCCGTCCAGGCTGATCGGGGTGACCGTTTCCCACAGGTCATCTGCCGGGGGTTGCCCGTCCTCGCGGCGGTGCAGGATGAGCAGATCGGTCACCACGTCGGTTCCCGCCGTGCGCCGATGTGCCCCGGCGGGGAGCCTGATCGCGCCCACGAGGTCAGCGAGCATCGCCATCTCGCGGCGCGCGCCGGGGTTCTGCGCGTCCATCGTGTACTGCGACGTGAGCACCGCGACCATCCCGCCGGGCCGGGTGAGCCGCAGGCTCTTGAGGATGAAATGGTTGTGCATCGACAGCCGCGTCGGATTGTGCACCGGGTCGTGCAAGGTCACGTCTGAGAACGGCACGTTCCCGATCGCCGCATCGAACGAGGCTTCGGGCAGCCGGGTGTCGGCGAACGACTCAGTCCGTACCTCGGCGTGCGGATACAGGGCGCGGCTGATCGCCGCGGTCACCGGGTCGAGTTCCACCCCGGTCATGCGCGCGGTCTCGGGGGCCATGCCGAGGAACGTGCCCAGCCCGGAGCCGGGTTCCAGCACCCTGCCGCCGTCGAAGCCGAGCGCGGTCATGGTCCGCCACATCTGCCGCACGATCAACGGGTCGGTGTAGTGCGCGTTGATCGTCGTGCGTGCGGCGGCATCCCACTCGTCCGGGGTCAGCAGGCTCCGCAGCTGCTCACGCTCGGTTGTCCAGTCCTGCCTGGACTCGTCGAACACATCGGGCACCGCGCCCCAGCTCGACCAGCGCGCGAGCGTCTGCTGCTCATCAGCGGTCGCCGGGCGTTCCTGCTCGACCAGCAGCCGGGCGGTTTCGATCGCCGCGATGTTCGCGCGAAAGCGGGCTTTCGCGCCCGAGGGAGCGAGGTCGTCGTGCGTGGCGGGCACGAACCGCCCCACCGTCGCGGCAGGCTCCGAGTCGGTGGCGGTCTCGTCGGCGGTGGAGGTTAGCGGACTTCGCGCAGGAAGCGGATCGTCGCCGCTTCGGCCAGCAGGCTCTGGTGTTCTTCCAGGTACTGCCTCGGGATCTCCGCTTCGACCAGACCCTCCAAGAACCAAGTCGGCACGGCCCAGTCTTTGGCTTTCTGCTCCAGGTCGACCGTCGAGGGCATCAGGTCGGGGGCGTCTTGCATCCGCTCGGCCCAGGTCACCAGATTCTCGTCCGACGGCCGGGTCTGCTCCCACTCCTCGCGGGCCTCGTCCAGCGGCAGGCTCGGGTCGCTGACCCAGGCGAGTTGCTGCATCACGACCTCCTCCGCTATCCGTAGCGCCGTCATCCGGCGTGCCACGTCCTGCAAGTAAGTCTGCTCCGAAGAGGCCGTCTTCGCCAGCACCGACGCCGGTGTTGTCTCGATCTGTCGCGCCAGTTCGCTGATCTGGCCCTGCGCCTCCTGGCCCAGATCGGTGAAGAACCGGGTCGGGTCGTCGAGGTTCTGGAACCGCTGGGGTGCGTGGGTCTTCCAGTGCGCCATCGCCTGCGCTCCGTACTTGTTCATGTGTCGATCCCTCCAGTCCGGTCGCGGTTTCGGCTGCTTCGTTGATCTGCTCGTCGGCGGTCTGCTCGGCCAGCCCCCACAGGTCGAACTCGAGCTGACCGGGCGGCGCTTTCCGGCTCCTGCGGGCCATTGGCCATCACCTCCACGCCTCTGCCGTCGTTGCTGCGACCACCGATCGCAGCTCGCGGCCACGGTTCAGCGGTCGGTGAATGAGGTGCAGCTCAGGGGCCATTCGCGCCTCGTTCCAGCAACGCCTCGATCTCGATCCGATCGGCTTTCAGTCGCTCGCCGTCGTCTCGCTTCGTCCAGGCCCGCAGATCGGTGATGATCGGCGGGGCCGAGCGCAGCAGCGTGACCGCGGTGCCGAACGGGAGGGTGCGGATTCGCTCGGGCGGCATGATCGCGATGCGTCTGACCGAGCGTTGATTGGACCGGGTGCCGTGGTCGCCCAAGGTCACACTGTCGGTGAACTCGTCGCGTTCCCCGATCAGTGAGGAGAGGTCTTGCAGATCACGGCTGTTGGATGCGCCGCCGAGGACGATCTTGGTGATCGCGGCATCCCAGGTCGCGTTGGCCTGGTTCTCGCTCCAGCGATCCCGCGCTTGGGCGAGGCTTTGGAGCACGGGCATGGCGGTGATTCCCGTTCCGCCTCCCTCCGACATGAGTGTCGGCAGGCTGGGAAGCGGGCTGAGGTTGGCGATCTCGTCCAAGGCCAGCAGCAGGGGCGGGTCGAGGCGTGCGCCAGGTGAGCGTGCCGCTACGCGGCGGGCTGCCTCGACGAGGTCTTCCACGAACGCCGCCACGAGCGCGGCACTCGCGCCCGCGCCCGCGCCGGTGGCGAGCAGGTAGAGGGTGCCGCGCGAGAGGATGAACTTCTCCGGGTCGAAGTCTTCGCCCGCGCCAGGTGAGACCGCATCGAGCACGCGCGGGTCGGCCAGGGCGCTCAGCGACAGTGACACGCCCTGCCAGATGGAGTCGCGCGTCCTCGGGTCGGCGTCGATCATCGCCTCCAGCGACTCGGCCCAGCCGCCCGCCGCGAGTGGGCTGTTCGTCAAGATCGCCACCGCATCGGCGGCGGCTGTGGGGTCGAGCGTCCACCGGAACAATTCCGACGGTGGCCTGTGGTCGATCGCGGCCGCGTGCAAGAGCGCCTGCAGCGCGGAGCGGGTCTTGCCCTCCCAGAACCCGCCGCCCTCCACGCCGCCCGAACTTAGGCCGGTGGCCGAGGCGAGGCCGGTTGCGCGGATCATCGCCGTCAGCGGGTCTTCGCAGCCCCTGATCGGTGACCAGCGCAGCCCGGCCGGGATGCCCTCGGCCAGGTGCTGCGGGTCGAACACGGCGGTCGGGCCGATGCGTTGGCGCGCGCGCAGGCTCGCGGTGAGGTTGTCCGGGCGGGTCGAGGTGGCGACCACTCCGCCGGGCGCATCCAGGATCGTCGGCACGACGATCTGGAGGGATTTGCCGCTTCGAGGCGGGCCGATGACCAGCAGAGAGTCCTCCACGCTGGCCCACACGTCAAGCCCATGCGAGGTGCCGATCCGATAGCCCACATCGGACGGCGCGGGACGCTCCAGAGAGGGCCGGAGATTCCCTGCCCGAGATAGCAGCGCCTTGGCGGAGGCGGCCTGAGCCACGTCATGTTTCGTTGCCGTGCCGGGAAGTCGATGAGGGTCTTGCGCACTCTTGCGCGACTGGCGGCGCAGGAGTGTCCACGCCCAGGTGATCGCCGCCGCCAGCAGCCCCAGCAGCACGACCGCGACGATCCAATAGGCGACGACACTGAGGCCATCGGCCTCCAGCGCGGTCGCCGGGTCGCCGGGGTTGAACAGCACCCCGACCCCGGCGGCGGGGCCGGCCAGGGGTTGAGCGGTGCCGGTGAGGAACGCCGCGACCGACCCGGCACCGCGCAGCAGCAGCGTGAGCGCGAACACCCCGATCAGTCCGATCATGGCGGCGTTGGTCAGCTCGTCACCGAAGGAGCCGGTCTGCCTGCCCGGTGCCGGGGCACTCATGACAGGCTCCGCACGACGAACGTGCCCGAGACCCTGCCCACGAGCACAACCTCGTCGCCGGGGTCGACGTGGTCACAGGCCAGGTCGATGAGCGCGCGGGCGGTGCCAGTCGGGGCGGCGTCGGTGTGCCTGATGATGTGGCACACCGCAATGTCCTCACCGGGCACGAAACCATCCCCGGTCACTTCCAGCAGCCGGGGCGCATCCGCAGGTTCGGGTTCCGGCGGGGCCGGAGCGGGGGTGTTCTTGCGGGCGGTGGCGGTGATGATGTCGGTGAACGTCGAGCCATCGGCCTCGGTGACCTCGACTCGTGCCGGAATCATCCGCTCGGCGGTGACCTGATCGACAATCCGCGCGAACGAGCCGCGCCGCCATGCGCCCTCGGCGACCGGCGGGGCGAGGGGTTCCCCGTCGACGGTGGCGCTCATCGTGCCGTCGTCGTGCACGGCGAGGCGGATCAGCGGCATCGAGACCGGCGCGGGAGCAGCGGCATGGGCAAGTGGTTTTCTCATGCCGTCAGGTGCGCCTGACGCCTCCCGGCGAGCGGCTAGAGCCTCGGCGCGGGCGGTTCGTTCCTTCGGCGGTGACCGATGCCGAACTGTGCGGCCTGAGTGGTGCGGTTCTGTATGCGCCGCGCCCAGTTCTCGGCCTCGACGAGCACCTGCCAGAAGTCCTCCGCACGCGCTTCGCCGGTGCGCTCGACGCCCCACATGTGCGTGCCGTCCGAGTGGCGCACGCGACGTTCCGCTGTCCACGTCCACGACGTCGGCAGCCGCTCGTCGTCTGACCAGTCGGTGCCGGTGTACTGCTCTTCGATCGCAAACCGTGAGCGGGTGTCGTTCTCCGGGTAGAACACGAAGTGCCCGGCGCCGAACGTCTCGGGATCTTCGTAGAAGAACTGCACCGCGCCCTCGTGCTTCCGAGCGATCCGGTTCAGGCCGTCGTCGAGCGCCGTCATCGTCAGCGTGAGGCGCTCCCGATCAGGTTCGCTCTGGCTCATCGCACGCTCCCGCCCGGAGAGCGCCCCGATGCCCGGGCACTCGTGTCGAAGAGCGCGAGCTCAGCAGGGTGCAACTGCTGTTGGACGACGAAGCTGCGTTCTTTGATGCGCCACAGGCCCTGCCCGACGCCGAGTGAGGGCAGCAGCTTACGCTCGGTGGTCGTCAGGCCGAGGGCCTTGGCGGTGACGCCCAGCTGGTCGGATTCCTGCCGGTAGATCACCCGCGTCTCGGCGTTCGCCAGCAGGCTGTTGGCGAGCGAACGCATGGCGCTGCCGGAGTCACCGACGTTCTCCAGATCGGTCAGCTTGTGGAAGATCAAGGCATTGGCGATGCCGTAGTGCCGGGCGAGCCGCCAGTGCGCGTCCATCCGTCTCAGCAACGACGGCTGAGACATCAGCCGCCACGCCTCGTCATAGATCACCCACCGTTGCCCGCCTGCCGGGTCGAGCAGCGCCGACTCCATCCACGCCGAACAGCACGTCATTAGCGCGCTGATGAGCGTGCTGTTCTCCGTCACCCGCGACAGGTCGAGGCTCATCATCGGCAGCGTCGGGTCGAACTGCACCGTCGAGGGGCCGTCGAACAATCCCGCCAAGTCGCCTGCGACCAAACGCCGCAAGGCGTGGCCGACGATGCGGCCGTCCTCGGTCAGTCGCCCGTCGGCGTCGTCGGACGGGGCGAGGATACGGTCTACGACCATCGGCAGAATCGGCACGGTGTTCTCTCGCACGGTCGCGATCAGCGCCGTGTCGATTGCGGTGTGCTCCAGCGGCGTGAGGCCTCGGTTGAGGACGACCTCGGCCAGCGCGCCGATGAGGTCGCGGCGGCGCGCTGCCACGGTGCTCTCCCACTCCGCATCGGTGAAGTGGGAGGGCCGATACCCCTCGTCCAGAGGGTTGAGCCTGTTGGCCATGCCGTGGCCGAGCGCGATCGCCCTGCCGCCGACCGCTTCAGCGATGACGGTATGTTCCCCTTTCGGGTCACCCGGCACGTACACGCGCCGCCCGAACGGCAGGCTGCGCGTGTAGAGCGACTTGGCCAGTGAGGACTTGCCGGACCCGACGATTCCGGCCAGCACGACGTTCGGCGCGGTGATGACGCCGTTGGCGTACAGCACCCACGGGTCGTAGACGAAGCTCCCGCCCGAGTACAAGTCTTGACCGACGAAGACACCGGACGAGCCGAGGCCGCCCTCGGCGACGAACGGGTACGCGCCGGAGAGGGTGGCGGAGGTGTCTTGATGTCGGGGCAACTGGAAGCGGCCCGGTGTACGCAGCATCGAGGGTCCGGGTTCCCCGGCGGCGGGCAGATACTGGCGTGCGGCGCGCTCGGCCTTGTCCGCTTCGGCGCGGGCCTTGGCCTCGTCTATCCGCTGCTGGCGCTGCTCGCGGTGCAGCTGGTCCGCGGCTTGGCGCCGCTGCTTGCGGTAGCGGCGCCGCTCTTTCGCGGGGGCGACCAGCACCGAGGCGTGCAGCTTCTCCTCGTCGCTGTGGCTCATCGTTCCAGCCCCCGGTCGCGCTTGATGTCCGCGATGCGGTCGGGGGTGAACCAGGACCCATCGCCACGCACGCGGTCGCGGCGCTCATCGAGCGCGCGGCGCGCGGCCTCGACGTTCGCCGCATCCTGTGCGGGCTCCACCCGCTGTGAACCGTCGGCGTTTGCTGTGGCGTTGGCTGGCGGGTTGTAGTCACGGTAGAGGGCGACGTTGCCGAGCGTCCGGTTGTAGGTGAGGGAGTAGCCGGCGGTCTTGGCGTATTTGTCGGTTGTGCTGTCGGGCAGCTCGTCGTAGACGTGCCCGTTTGCCAGCGCGGCATTGTTGGTCTCGTCGCCGTAGTCCAAGCCTCGCAGATACTCGATTGCCGCGTCGGTGCCGTCGCGGTCGATGAAGTCAAGCACCCGGTCGGCTTCCTCGCCCTGCAAGAACACCACGGTCACCCACTGGCGCTCGGACGGCTGCCAGGCGATGCGCCCCAGGTGCCCGGACGCCTGATCCAGGCAGCTCTCGGCGGCGCTGACATGCTGCGCGGCCTGGCGCAGCGCATCGGCAGCGGCCCAGACATCCGCGGCACCGAGGTCGCGGTCACCGTCGTCATGAGCGGCCCGGCCTTGGTAGGTGATACCTGCTCCGGCGAGCTGGATGAACGACTGTTCCAGCAAGCGGGTCGCGGCCAGTAGTTCCCCGACGATGCCGTGGAGCTTGTCGGGGTTGTCGATGCGTCGGCTGGCGTGCGCGAGGCCTCGCAACGCCGCGTTTGCTTCCGCAGCGTCAGCGGTCGGGTCGTTGAACGTGGGCATGTCGGACCTCCAGATGAACAGGTGCAGGTGGCTTCGAGGTGCGCCCGACGGCTCAGACCTTGCGGCACAGCGGCAGCGCGGCGGCGGTGAACGCTTGGGCCTGCTGGCCGACCAGCACGCGGGCCTCACACGAGGCTTGGATGGCGGCCTGCTCGATCGCAGCGACTGCCGCTTCCAGTTCCTCGAGCGAGTCGGCAGACACCGAGATCAGACCCGTGTAGCGGAGCACTCCGTGCCCGGCGGTGAGGTCTGCCTCCTGCTGGAGCACGTCGTGGTATTCAGCGGTTTGCGAAGCGTCTTCGATCTGCCCGATGCGGGCGCGCTGGGCCGCGTCGCTGATGTACTCGGTCTTCTTGCGGCGAATGTCGCGCGCGGCCTGATCGGTGCGCAGCGGGGTACAGATCAGCGAGAACGCACGGTGGATACCACTGGACAGCAACACGGGTGAGAGGAACCCCGGATGCACCATCGAGCGCGGCCACTCCGAAATCCAGACGACGGTGTGATAGGCCGAGTCGCTGCGCAGATGCCCCCACGACTCGGTGACCGCGACTGGCCCGGCGGTGGCGAGGTCGTGTCCGAGGTCGCCGTGGCGTTCCAGCGTCGCGGCGATAGCCGGGTCATACGCCGAGCGCAGGATGACCGCGATCTGCCCGGTGCTGAGCCAGCCCTTGCTCGTCAGGTCTGCCGAGCGCAGCGCTGCCGACAGGGTGCCCATCTCCTGCCGCAGTACGTTCGCCGCGCCCTTGATGCCGCCGCCAGCGGTGCGAATCTGGCGGGCGGCGGCGCGCATGTCCAGGCTCAGGCTGAGCGTGGTCGCGTGACGTTCCCCGGCAGGTCCGGCCCGGTCGATCAGCTCCTGATAGGTCGTCGCCGCCCACGAGCCGTCGGCGGTGCCGTGCGCGGCCCACCACTCGGCCAAGCCCTGCCCGGAGTCCGGCAGGGTGCGTTCCAGCACTTGCAGGGTGGCGATGCGCCCGGAGCGGCACACGGTCGCCAGCACCCGGCCCCACGCGGTCACGCGGCGTTCCTGCTCGCCGGGGTCGAGCAGCACGAACGCGGGATGGGTGATCACGGTGACGACGGTGAGGGTTCCGGCGGTCGGGTCGTGCACCATCCCGGCCCCGGTCTCGGGGTCGGTGTACTCGCGCAGCCGGGCCATGTCGCCGGGCAGCGCGAGCGTTCCCGCAGGGCGCGGGGTGACGATTCTGCGCCGGTAGGCCAGTTGCCCGCCGGTCTTGCGCCACAGCCACCAGCAGGCCACCGGCAGCCACTCGACGAGCGGGCGGCCCGCCACGGGAATCCAGGTGATCGCGGCAGCAAGTACCCAGATCGGGGCGGTGATGAGGAACAGGAGGCCGCCGCCGCCGTAGAACGCGGCCACGAGGCTCGCCCCACCGACGCCGAGGGTAATCAGCTGGCTCAGCGACAGGCCGAGCAGGATGCCGCGTCTGGTGAGGCGTGAGAACTTCACGGGCACCAGTTCGCCGCCACCTGGCTCGTGGGGCGTCTCCGGGCTGGGCATGGCGTGTCACTCCTTCGTCGGCTTGGGCTTCGGCGGCGGCGCGGAACTGGTCGGGGTTTTCGGCAGCGGTTGCGAGGGCGGCGGCGCGTGCGGGGTGACCGGAGCCGACCCCGCTTGCTCGGCACCGCTGGCCGCTTGATCGGCTTGACCGGCCAGCGCCTGGCCCGCTTTCGGCCCGGCGGTGGCGGCGGCTTTGACCACGGCGGCACCCGCCACGACTCCGGCGGCGACCGGCCCTGCCGCCGCCGCGCCTCCACCGGCACCGGCACCTGCGGCTCCGGCGGAGCCGCCTGCACCAGCTGCACCACCACTGCTCGCACCGGCTCCTCCGCCGCCTGCCGAGGACGGGGCAGGCGTGGGGTTGGCTTTGGGGCCTCCACCGGCCCCGCCGCCCCCGTTGCTACCTGCGCTGCTGGACTTGTCGCCGCCTCCCTTGCTGCCCTCGTCGAGCACCTTCTTCGGCTCGCCCCCTTGTGGCTTGCCCGGCGTCGGAATGGGCCGGTTGAGCGCGCTCTTGGCTTCCTGCTCGGTGCCCATCGAGTTGTAGAGGTCGAACCCGATGAACGACAGGAAGCGGTATGTCATGTACGGCGCGAACCCGGCCAGCGCCATCAGCACGACCCCGGCGAGGGGGTCGGCGATACTCGACAAATCGCCGTCGATCGGGGCCGACACCTGGGTCACTGCGACCAGCAGAATCACGACGAGTACGAGCTTGGAGAGGATGAGCGCGACGACGAACATCGCCCACTTGGAGATCCAGCCGCGCGTGGCATCCCAGGAGGCGCCGGAGAACGCGAACGGGGCCAAGACCACCGCGACCAGTAGGAGCGCCTTGCGGACTAGCTGTAGGAGGGCATGACGTTGTTGACTCGGGCCGGTGCCAACGAGGCCGGCGGGGCGTCTCCGCAGGAGGTATGAGGCCGATGGTAGTTGTAGTGGTTCACCCACACGGCCAGCGCCTCACGCCGAGCTGTCTCTGAGGTATACGGGCGGGCGTAGAGGACCTCATCGACCATCAGCCGGTTGTACCGTTCGACCTTCCCGTTATGGCGCGGGGTGTAGGGGCGGATCCGGTGGTGCCGGCCCCCGAGCGAGACCACCTTGGCGGTGAAGTCCACGGCCCGGTAGTTGTTCCCGTTGTCCGTGATCACCCGGTCCACGGTGATGCCGTGGGCGGCGAAGAACGCCCGCGCCCGGCAGAAGAACCCGATCGTGGTCACCGCCTTCTCATCCTCCAACGCTTCGGTGTACGCCAGGCGGGTGTACCCGTCGATCGCCGAGTGCAGGTAGGTGTACCCGACCCGCCGGCCGGCACCACGCTTGGAAGCACGGCCTGCTTCACTTTCACGTCCGTGGGTGCGCCAGCCGCCCCCGTCTGGGATCTTCCCGATCTTCTTCACATCCAGGTGCACCATGTGCCCCGGCCCTCTCGCGGTGATCTTCTGGGGTCGTTGGCGCAGGTCTTCTCCGGCCGGGGTCAGGTCCCGTAGGCGGGAGATCCCGAGTCGGTGCAGCCACCGTCCCACGGTACGAAGACACACCCGGTGGCCCTCGGAGACGAGGTGGTGATGGATGCGCCGTGCGGACCACTTGCGCTCCCGCCGCAGGGCGTGGATCTGGGCGACCAAGACCGGATCGAGCTGGGCAGGTGAACGGTGCGGCCGGCTGGGCAGGTCCTGAAGGCCGGCTTCTCCCTGGGCGCGGTAGCGGGCGACCCAAGTGGCCACCGTGGGCCGGCTCACCCGGAACTCGGCGGCCACGTGTGCCTGCGGGATCCCGTCGTGCAGGTGGCGGTGGACCATCCTGAGACGGCCGGTCGGGGTCAGGGGTGCGTTAGCGTGAGTCATGAGTGGGTCTTCTCGGGCAGGTCGGTGGTGTAGGAACTTCCATCCTGCGGGAGAGGCCCACTCGTCTCATCTCAGCCCGTACCCCGTGGCAAGAACCTCATGACCCACAACAACTAGCAGGCTCAGCCAGACGATCGCAGCGGCTGCGATGGCCAAGGCCGCGAGGAAGATGGTCAAGATCGCACCGACACCGGGTGCCCCCACGTTCAGCGCGGTCAATCCGGCGACGAGGATCGCGATCTTGTCGCCCATCGTGGCTGTGGTTTCGCCAGCGGCTTGGATGATGCCGACCGAGAGTTGGTCAACAATCTCTAGCAGTAGGGCCGTGAGGGTGATCACCACGAAGGAGCCGAGGACGCTCTTGGCCAGCCCGAGGGCCGCTCGGGAGAGGGCGGCGGGTTCTCGGCGAATCATGCCCGTGATGAGCTGTAGACAGAAGAACAGCAGCATGACGAACACGGCGATTCCGAAGATCAGGTTGTAGACGCCTAAGTACTCGCCGCTGGTGACGTCGACCATCGTGGTCGTGTCGAAGACCGTCCAGACAGCCTCAAACATCCAGGCGGCTGCCGCGCCCATCGCACTGGCGAGCCAGTCGAATGGTGCCGAGATCAGCGTCGCTGCGGCTTCACCGGCGACGTCGCAGACGGTGGAGATGACGGGGATATCGCACACGCCCATCACGAGCCTCCTAGTGGTTCGGAGTAGATGGGCGGGTCAGACGGCTTGGCCGACGCCCCAGAAGAAGTTGATGAGCGTGACCGACGCGCCACAGACGACGGCGGCACCGCACGAGATCAAGACGCCGATCTTGCCGCGACCGGCCAGATGCGGGTTGGAAGAGTTGGACCCGTAGGCCCAGATGATCGCCGAGACAATCAACGCCAGGACCGACAGGATCAAGCCCACGGTCATGACTGCGCCGACGATGATGCGCAGCTGGTCGATACCCGGCAAGCCACTGGAGTTGGGGTCGATGTCGATCACGGCAGTTCTCCTTTGTGAGAGGACGGATGGTTCTGCCGTCAGGTGCTCTCCGCTGCCACGCACACGAAAGCGCCCGCCCCAGAGAGGGGCGGGCGCTCAGAAGAAGCCGGAGTCGTCAGAGTTGCTGGCCGATGCCAATCAGCCAGTTCATCCACGCGACACCGGCACCGGCAAGGACTGCGCCTCCGAGGGAGACCAGCACTCCGACGCGGCCCTTGGCGGCGGCGGCATAGTTGCCGGTGCTCGATGAGACCGCCCAGATGATCGCCGAGACGATCAGCATCAGCACCGCGATCACGAGCGCGAACATCAGCAGCGCCCCGACGACCTCCCGTAGATCGTCGATACCGGCCAGTCCATCGAAGTCGGGAAATACATCCATGACGCACCCCCGCTACTTCACCGTGACGTGCAGGTGGTCGTAGTGCCCACCCGTCACGTTGTCGGGGTCGTGCATCCCGCCGCCGTTGTAGGAACGCCAGCCCTCGGAGTCGCGCGAGAGCGACCAGATCTTGCCCTGCCAGATCAGGTACTCGACACCGAGAGCTTCGGCGTGGGTCTGCATCCACTCGGTGACCTGCCAGCCGTAGTCGAGTTGCTCGCTGGCCGGATACTGGCCGATCGCGTTGCCGAACGTCAGATCACACGCCCTGCCCAGGGGATGCTCTGACTGCGTGCCGGGCCGGGGCGAGTAGCAGCCCCAGCCCGTGTCGGGGAACTGGGCGAGAGTCTGCTCATACAGGTGCAGCATCCGGGCAGTGATCTGCCCGGTCGACGTCGGGTCATCGACCATCCGGCTCGGGTCGTCGCCGTCGAATGGAGCCGGGTCACCGGCGATACCGTTGGTGCCCGCGCAACCGTGGGGAGGCCCGACTGAGGCTTCGGGGAGGTCGGCGGCGTTGTGCTGGTTCAGCCATGCTGCCGGGTCGATCTGTTCGCCGTTGGTGCCGCCGGGTCGAACCTCGAAGTGCAGATGTGCTCCGGTGCTACGTCCACTCGACCCGACATCGCCGATGTGCTGGCCCGCGCGCACGTGATCTCCGACCGAGACGTGGATGCCGTGCTGCCACATATGCGCGTAGGCGGTGGCGACGGTCTGCCCGCTGATGGTGTGCTCGATGATGATGAGACCGCCGTAACCGCCTGAGAACTCAGCCACAGTCACTGTGCCGTCAGCGGCGGCCAGGATGGGGGTGCCGTCAGCTGCGCCGAGGTCGAGACCGGAGTGATAGGAGGTCTCGCCGGTGAATGGGTCGCTGCGATACCCGAACTCGCTGGTGACGACCCAGGTGCCCTCGGGCAGCGGGAACACCACGCGCGAAGACTCCGTGACTTGTCTAGTCGTCACCAGGTAGGGGCCAGTCGCGGTGGTCGGGCCGCCGGAGCCGGTGAGGGCACTGAGGATGGTGGCCGCGACCGGCTCGTAGTTGTTGTACCTGTCCGGGTGGGCTGAGACCTCGACAGCCTGTGCCGCCTCGCCCTTGCCCATCTGCTGCCAGCCAGGAATGTCGAGCAGGCCACGCGGACTCGGGTAGTTGGGGCCGTCCGGCCCGCCGTAGAACGCCCGCGCTTGATACGTGGAGTCCATGAGGTCGGCGACCGTTCCCCACCCCGACTGCGGGCGCATCTGGAACAGGCCGAGTGAGTCGTGGTCTGAGCCATTGCCATCGTTCGGGTAGTCGGCGCTCTCGGGGTAGGCGGAGGTGTTCGACAGCATCCGCAGGCTGGATTCGGTCAGTGCGGCCATGAGCGCGATCTGGATGCCGTCGCGCCCCACCCCGTCGATGCCGGAACCGATCTCGATGATGGTGGCCGCGTGCGTGAGTTGCTGCCGGTTGAGCGTGATGGTCTCGCCGTTCGCGGTGGTCGCGGTCAACGAGTCGGGGATGTTCCCTACGGTGATGCCGGAGCCGTCGATGGTGCACTCGGCGTTCGCGGAGGGGTTCATCAGCACGCCGATACCCAGCAGGCCCATGAATGGGCCGAGCAGGAGCAGAAGGGCGAGGGCGATGACTGCTTTCTTCATCGTCATGGCCTCCGTCTCAGCGCAGTGGCTGGTCGAGAATCGACAGGCGCAGCAGGTAGCAGGACGGCACGACACCCGCATCGGGCGTGCTGGTCTCGCTTTGGCTGCCGGTCGGCGGGTCGTCGGGCGGGCAGGCGAGGAAGATCGTGAACGCCACCGAGTGCTCGGAGGTCACGGGTTCGTCGTTCCAGATGCCCTCGCGGTGCCGGGTGCCCTCGATCGTGATGGCGGTCGCCCCGACCGGGAGTTGTCCGGGCCGGGCTTGTTCGACCGCTTGTGCCCACTGCTCGGGCACGTAGGCTTCGGTGATGGTCAGGTGCTGGCTCGTGCTGTACTGGCGCAGATCGACCCAGGCGTCACGCGACGGCAGGTAGGAGGCGATGTCAGAGGCCAGGCCCGCCTGCTCGTTCCCGGTCGGGTCGCCCACGTCCAGCAGCACGGCGGTGTAATCCAGCGGCAGGAACCCGCTGGTGGTATCCCAGGTGAACAGCACGTGCGCGGCCTCGCGCGCGAACTCGTCGGGGTCGGTCGACGGGGCGATGTAGGGCAGGCGCGGAGTCGGCCGGGTCGGGTCGGTGGGCGCAGGCGCTGCCGGTGCTTCGGGTCGGGTGCCGTCGTCGTTCGGGCCGGTCACCAGCCCGTAGACGCCGATCGCAGCCAGGACGAGGAACGCGACGCCGGCGCAGACAAAGGAGATCAGTCGGCGGCGGGTGCGGGCGGGATCATCGGGAGTCGTCTTCATGACCCCCAGGTGCGCCGTCCGCGCACCCGACGAGGGTCAGAGCGCCCGGAGGTGCCTGCGCGGATTGCTCAACGCCTGCCGCGCCGTGCGCAGGTCGTCGGCGAACGTGCTGGTGCCGTCAGCGGTCGCCAGGAACGAGGCGATCTGCTCATCGCTGAGTTCGTTCGCCAGCACCTCGGCGTCGTAGTGCGTCCACCAGTCGGCAAGCTCGCTCCAGGTGGCGACGAACGCGCGCACCGGCCACCGTGCAGGCTCGGCCGCGCCCGCGAAGGTGACCGGCGCAGGCTTGGTCTGTGCCGCCTGCGCGCGGGCGACGGCCTCTCGTGCGAGTGCCTCCAGGTCGGTGGTCTCGCTTGCGGTCTCGGTGACGGCGGCGCGGATGCGCTCGAAGCCGGGATGCACCGGGGCACCGGCGTCGATGCGTTCGAGTTCGGCAGCGGCGTCGCCGCGCACCGTGGCGGGCAGGTCGGGGTCGTCGGTGACTTGCCGCAGGTAGTCGATCTTGTCGAGCGTCTTGTACGACGCGCCGCCGGGAATCATCGCGGCGGCTTGCTCGCTGGCACGGCCCACAGGTTCGGACGGTGCGGGAAACTTTCCCGCACCGTCCTTTCCGGGCTGGTTCTCCGCGCTGAACCGTGTCGCGGCCTGCCTGCGCGCGGCATCCTCGGCCATGAGGGTCTTCAGCTCGCGGTAGAGCGCAGCCGCCTCGACCGGGGTGAGGTCTTTGTGGAGCATGTTGTCGTCTTGCTCGGCCAGCAGGTGACCGAGCCTGCCCGAGATGCCCGAGCGCACCCACACGCTCACCGTGCGCCAGCCGAGCATCTTGATTGCGGCCAGCCGCCTCGCACCGCACACCAGCACCCCGTCGATGGTGACCGTCAGCGGTTGCAGGAGGCCGTCGCGGGCGATGGACTCGGCCAACGCGGTCAGGTCACCCAAGTCAGTGCGGTGACGGTTGCCGACGACGATGGACTCGACGGTGCGGTTGAGTTCGATGTGCCCGGTATGCCTGCTCATGACCGGCCCCCACGTTTTGGGGCCGCGAGCGAGATCATCAGCACGAGATCGTCGTCGCGCAGCAGCGCGCGCAGGCTCTCGCCGATCAGCAGCCTGAGCAAGATGCCGCGCCCGGCAGCGGTCGCGGCGTAGGCCGGGCTGGGGTGCCCGAGCAGTGCCTTCAGCAGCGCTGTCCACGCGGTGCTGTTCACGTCGAGCAGGGCGCGGGCGTGCTTGTCGCGGCGCAGCGCTTCATAGGCGCTCTGGCGGCTGCCCGCCCGGGCAAGCGCCTGGCAGATGTGCTCGACCCCGGCGCGGGCGACATGCGGGGGCCAGCCCAGCAGCGTGAACAGTGCGATGGCGTCTTCGACCGCCGAGTCTGTCGAGCAGCACGCCGTCGTGCTTGCCGGTTCGTCCGTGCCAGTCGGGTCTGGGTCGGTAACGTGGAACGCCGTGTGGTAGTCCGTGAGCGGGTTCTCTCGATCTGACAGCCGCTCGGCGTCGTGGAACGCGGAGATGTGCGGACGCCGGGCTTGATGCACCGAACAGAGCAGGCCCTGCCCGCGTTCCTCGGCGATGCAGGTGATGCGAACCGCGTGGGTCACCACGCCCCACGGATCGTTCGCGGTGCGGGCGGCCTTGGTGCGCATCACATCGAACGCGGCACTGGCTGCCTCCCACGGGTCGAGGCCGTGCTTGCGGGCCAGCGCCCCGTACTTGTCGGCGGCGTAGGCCATCAGGTCGGCGGCCACCGGATCGCACTGCCAAGCGCCAGGGCCGCCCTCGTGCAGTCGGTTCAGCAGGGCACGCAAGCCCTCGCTGCGAGTGAAATCCTCCGGTACGTGCTCGGTTGTGCGAGTTGTCATGGTAGGCACCTCCTGCCAGCCAGGTGCGCTCCCATGCCCAACAGGTCGGGGGCGGTCGGGCGTTCGCTGTCGAATCATCGCTACTCACCACTTCACGACTTCCCGACCGCGGCCCTCGTCGGCGCGTGGTGCCGGGCACCGTGCCCGAACGCCGTCAGCGGCGACAGCCGCCTGGCCCGGTCGCTGAGGTTCCGCAGCCCGGCCACGAGTGGTTCGCGGGCCTTGCGTGACATCTCGACTTCCATGTCGATGCCCCGCCCGGCCAGCGACGCCGTGTTACGGGCGATGAGATCGGTGGGCCGCACCCACTCGATACCGCGCGCCCGGTGTTCCTCGAGTTTCTGCTCGACCTCTGCCGCCTCAGCTGCACCGGTCATCTCGTCAGTCGCGGGGGTCTCGACCGTGGTGTCCTTGCGCTTGGTCACGTCGGCAGCGGCGACCGCCTCGGGCACCTGCCGAACCTCGCTGCGGTCTTCCGGCATCTCCGGTTCAGGCACATCCTCGACGTGCCAGTCGTCGTAGGCATGCGCCTGCTCGCGCGGGTCGATGTTCATGGTGTTGTCTCCATCTCTGTTGTGGTTTCCGGCTCCTTGACCGGCGGGGTAAACCAGCGGCCCACCGTCGAGGCATGGACGCCGAGCTCGTCGGCGATGGCCTTGTTCGACCAGCCGGCCTCCCGCAGCCGAGTGGCACGCTCACGCCGCCCCAGCACCAGCTCGGCCTCCGGGTCTGCTTCGGACTCGATCGCGGCCATGGGTTCGGTCGCGGCGGATAGCTCGGGCGGTGCCTGCGCCGTGCTCGGTGGCGCGGTGGTCGAGCGTGTGAGGACGACGGTGAGGTGCGTGCTGGCGAGCAGTACCAGCGGCGGCACGGCCGCGACCGTTGCGGCGAGCATGGCGGGCACGCTGGCGTCGGCGGCGACGATCGCGTGCAGCGCGTTTGCAGCAACCGACACGAGTGCTCCGCAGATCAGCAACGCCCACGGATACCAGGCACCCCGGCGACCATCGAGTGCGACAACCGCGATGGTGGAGACTACGATCAGGCCGTCCACGAGCAAGGGCCAGATCCACGCCTGCCCCGGCGCGATACCCGACCGGGCCGCGAGATCGGCCAGCGCCATGAACGAGAGCCAGAACGCGCCGATACCGATCAGCACGGTGCCGGTCGCGGCGGTCACCACCGCCCAACCCCATGCCGGTTGCCGCACGCTCATCACAGCCTCCGACCACTCACCGAGACAGGCGGCTCGGTGTGGGCGAACCCGGAACCCGTCTGACGTACCGGGGCGCGACGGCGCGGCCCGTAGGTGCTGACGTGGCGATACGCCGAGCCGACTGTCCGGGTGATCTCGTGCTCTCCCAGCCCGGACTGGCCCGCTGCTGGGCCGAGCGCGTTGAGCGCGTCGCGGGGTGAGTGTCCGTGCTCAGCCATGCGGCACGCGGCCTTGAACAACCCGAGGTTGCGTTCGCCCTCGGGTTTGCGAGCTACCTGCGAGGCGAGCCGGGCAACGTCCAGCGGCCAGCCGCCCGGCGGTTCCGGCGCGGGCGCGTATTTCGGGCGCGGGTCGAGGAAGTCACGCAACTGCTGCGCGTCTAGTAGCGCGACAGGGCGCGTCGCCATGCTCTCGACCCGATACGGCACCCGGCGACCGTCGATGGGGCGCTGTGAGGGCGGCACGATGATGTAGCCGCCGTCGCCCCGAAAGTCGATACCCGCCCGGCCCGCCTGCCACGATCGCTGCTCACGTTCGGCGTCCGTTGGGTAGTACAGATGCCTGCCGCCGGTCGGCGTGGTAACGACCGCCAACGGCTCCGGCAGCAGCCCGGCGCGTGTAGCGCGTCTGAATGCGGGATACCCGTTGACCTTGTGTACATCGACGTCGACGACGACGACACCCGAGGCTGCGCCAGTCGGGATGGCGAGATTCGCATGAGGCCGATGCCGCCACCACGCCTCCACCTGTCTCACATCGTTGGTTGCCTCGTGGAAACCTCGATCGGGAATCGGGCGCTTCCCGCCGGGCGCGCACGGGAACACCGGCACGCCGTGTCGGGCTAGCTCGTGCGCGACCAGCGGTAGCGGCACGTCCCCGCCGAGCCGGGAGAAGACCGCAGCGACCGATGAGGCCCGCCGCTCGATCAGATCGTGCGCCCCGCGAGCGTCGCCTACCTTCACCATCGCCAGACCTCCCTCCCATCCGGAGACCACCCCTCGCTGGGTGGCCCTACGACCGTGAGGTGCGTCGGGAGGATCAGGAAGACGAGACGGACAAGGAATCGAGACTGTGACCGTCAGGCATCTTGAAGAACCCGACGTGTCTATTCCGGACTACCTACGTCGAGGCAGACTGTCCAGCAGTTGTCACGACTGCGGTACACATCGCGCATGACGGGGCACGAATGACGCATCACGCCACGCTGCGCGGAGGTGCGTCGGCTGGAGCTGCCCGCAGGACGTCCCTAGGTCGCGGCCGGGTGAGGTGTCTCCCGAAACTCGGATGGGGATACGCCGAATCGACGTCGGAATCGAGCGGAGGCGATGCGAGAATCCACCCACCCCACTTGCCGGGCGGCCGCGCTTATAGGCACATCTGTTTCTTCGATTAAGCGTGTGAACTCCGTTAATCGAATCTCAGCAAGAAACCGCATCGGAGGCGCGCCGGCGTGTGCCGTAAAGAGACGCGTGAGATGGGTGCGCGACACAGCGACCTCGTTTGCCAGAGAGTTCACAGTCCAAGGTTCCGCCAGTCGAGCGCGCAGAAGGTCAATCGCTTTGGTGACATGGCCAGCTGAGGGTGGCCGGGTCAGCCGTCCAGCGATCGGCCGCCACAACGGGCGAATGGGTTGCGGTGACATGCTAGCGTCCAGGAAGACAGGAAGAACACCGGAAACCCAGCGAGCGAACAGCTCAATGGTGTGGATCGCAGCTACTTCTGGCGCATGGGTACCATCATTCAGGATGCTCATCTGACGCCACAGCGGCTCGACCTTGCGTAGGGCGGCAGTCCCCGGAGTCAACACTATTGCCGTACCATCCCATTCGCAGGGGTGCAGCCCACTGTGAACACGTTCGCGATGAGGAAGAAACCAAGACATCTGCATGCGAAGAAACTGCTCATCTGCATAGATCGACCAGATGCGCACCCGGCCTTGTGGCTTGATCCGGCACCATCTGTCTGCCCCTAGGGCGATCGACATCCCGGCCCTCAGCATATAGTCGCCGTTGGCAGTCTCGATCCGAGTACTGCCTTCCATCACATTCATGATCTGCGCATGGCGAAAGAGCGCTCGACTCGACGCGAGCGTCCGGACAAGTTCGAGAGCCGTCATCCCTCCGGGAACATCTCGGTTCTCTGCTAGCGAGTGCGACCAATCCGCGCCGTTGTCGAGTTCGAGATGGAGTCTCCTCACAGCCTCGCGCGCGCCTATGGCTTACCTCCACGATCAGGAGCAACACGCGAATCGGCGTGAGGTCCGCGTGCACCACTTCCGAAGCGTGCGACGTGACGAGAACTCAGCTCCGAGAGTCTGAGTTCTCGAAAGGAACTGTCAGTCGTCTGAGCCCGCAGTCTCATGTGAGTGGCTCAGAAGAGGTCAGTGGCGTATCGCCCGGTCTGGCTGAGTTCGGTGAGCCAGTTGGGTCCGTGGACGTCCTGGCCGATCCGGGTCAGGGTCTCCTCGACCGCTGGCCCCATGCCGGTGACGTCACCGCACACATACACGTGCGCGCCCTGCTCGATGAGGTCGAGGATGCTGTCTCGTTCGGCCCAGAGCCGGTGCTGGACGTAGCGGACCTCGCCGTCGGGCTTGCGTGAGTATGCCCGGTGCACGCGCAGCGTCCCGGCAGCCTCGTAGGTGGCGAACTCTTCGGCGTAGAGGTCGTCCCAGTCGGGGTGCTGGCAGCCGAAGAACAGCACCGTCTCACCCGCCGGTTCGCCGCCGGTGGCGCGAGCATGACGAGCGTTGATGAAGCCGCGGAACGGGGCGATGCCGGAGCCAGCGGCGATCATGATCGCCGGGATCGAGTTCTGGGCTGGGGGCCGGAAGTGCTCGGTCGGCGAAGCGAGGGTGACGGTGAGCCGGTCGCCGGGCTGGACGCGCTGAAGGTAGCTGGAGGCCGCGCCTCGGTAGGTGCCCGTCCCCGAGAGTGCGGGGCCCTCGATGACTGAGACGGTCAGTGCTACTTCGGTCTGGGTTTCGGCGGCGGAGCTGATCGAGTACTGCCGTGCCCTGGGGGCGGGGAGTCGTTCGATCACCCAGGCCAGGTCGACCTCGCAGGAGGCGAACATCTCCAGCAGGTCCAGCAGTGAGAACCGGCGCTGCCTGATGGTGTCCGCCTGTTCAGGGGAGGCCAGCTTTTCGAGTTCTGCGCGCTCGGGAGGGCAGCGTGTCGTCTCGGCGAGCGAGGCGAGTACCCCCTGCGTGGCTGGGGCGGTCAGGTCGACGTGGCGGGTCAGCAGGTCATCGACCCGCACCGGCACTCCGACGGGGATGCGTCCGCTGGGGGCGTCGGAGTCGATGGTCACCAACTCGTCGCCTGGCAGTGCCAGGCGGGTGAGCATGCGGGTGACGAGTTCGGGGTGGTTCTGCGGCAGCACCGAGAGGTAGTCGCCGGTGCGATACGTCATGCCCTCGGGCAGGCGGAGTTCGAGGTGCCGCTTGGAGCGGGGCGAGTCGCCGCGGACTAGCTCGCGGTTCTCCAGCACGATCGCGGTGGCCTCCTCACGATGGGCGGCGGGCTGGCTGGTGGAGGCGATCCGGTAGCGGGGGCCTGTCGGGGCGGTGTCCTCGATCTGGTAGTGCTCGGACAGTTCGGGCCACAACGGCTGGTACCAGCGTTCCCAGTCGCCGAAGAAGTCGGTGCGGGCATCGGTGGCACCGCGTTCACGAATCCTCGTGGCCCCGGCAGCAGTCATGGCGTCGTCGATGAGGGTGGGGACGCGCTGGTAGGTGGCGGCCCAGTCCAGGCTCCCGCAGCCCAGCACCAGGTATTCAACACCGCTCAGGTCCGGGCCGGTGGTGGTGAGCCAGTCGACGAAGCGCTTCGCATTGTCGGGTGGGGTGCCGTTGTAGGAGGAGGTCACGATGACGACCGGCCCGGCCGTGGGCAGGTCCGCGGTGGCCTCATCGAGGGAGGCCACTCGGGTGTGCCAGCCACGGGCGGCCCCATCGCCGGCGATGGTGCGGGCCAAGCCCTCACTGCTGCCCCCGTTGGAGCCGTAAAGCACCAGCATCGGCGTGCCGTGCGCATCCGCCGGTGGTGTCGCGGCGGCGGACGCCTTCCGAGCAGGAGCAGGAGCAGGGGCGGACGCGGGTGCTGTGGCGTCGGTGCGGAGCTGGGTGTGGCTGAGGCGGTTGGCGGCGTGGATGGTGAGGTTCTTGGGCTTGATCGTCAGCGACTCGGCGATCTTCAGCTCATACCCGGGGTCGGTCAGGGCGATGTCGAAGCGCTGGAGCATCATCGCCAGCACCAAGGTGGCCTCCTGCAACGCGAAGGGACGACCGATGCAGGCCCGTGCGCCGTGGCCGAACGGCATCCACGCATACTCGGGGATCTCATCCATCCGTTCCGGGGAGAACCGGTCCGGGTCGAACCGCGTCGGCTCGGGCCACACGGCCGGATCGGTGTGCAGGGTCGGGAGCATCACCATCACGCTCTCTCCGGCGGCGATGTCGTATCCGCCCAGCGTGGTGTCCTCACTCGGGGACAGCGCGAACGCCGGAGCGGTGGGATGCAGCCGCAGGGTCTCACGCAGAACCTGCCCGATGTAGCCCAACTTGGCCAGGTCAGCGAACTCCGGGGTCCGATCACCCAAGACCTCATCAACCACCTCGCGGGCCTTCGCGAGCACATCGGGGTGGGTCAGCAGCTTGTGGGTCGCGAAGGACAACAGCCCGGAGGTGGTCTCATGCCCGGCGATGAGGAAGGTCGCGAGCTGATACTGGACGTTCTCCTCCGACAGCTTCTCCCCGGTGAGCGGGTCCGCAGCCGACAGCATCCGCTCCAGCAGGTCATCAGGCCGCTGATCGACAGGCCTACCGGCGCGGGCCGTGACGATGTCCTGGGTGATCTGCCGCATGGTGGCGATGTCCTCGCGGTAGCGGCGGTTGGTGCCGACCATGAACGGCTGCACCCCCGGTAGGCGCTCGCTGCGCAGCCCCGCCTCGGTCAGCGCGCCCACCATCGCACCGACGAAAGGGTGATGGTTCTCGGAGTAGAACGAGTTGAACCGCACATCGAACGCACACAGCGCGATCGTGTCCAGCGTCAGCCGGGTCATGTCCTCGGCGACGTCGATCTCCACGTCTGGCCCGAAGCGCTCCCAGCGGACCATCATCTGCTCGGCGATGTCGAGCATCTGGCCAAAGTAGTCCTTCATCGCCATCGTCCCGAACGCCGGCATCAACAACCGGTGCGCCTTCCCCCAGTTCGGCTCCTCGTTGTACGCGGTGAACAGCCCGTCACCACCGAAGTCGCGCACCTGATCGATCGCGTCATGGACCTTCTTCGACCACAACGGACTGGAGCACATCTCCGCCACCAGCGCGTGTTCCGAGGCGAAGATCTGCCGCGTGCCCAGCACATCAAGGGCGAACATGCCGCCGTACTTGGCGTGATAGTCCTCAGCGAACTCGATTGAGGTCTCCTGCGAAGCGCCCAGCACCTCGAACAGGTTCCCCACCACCGGCAGGGCGGCAGGGCCGGGGATACGAGGGGTGCCGGTGGCGTTGGGAGGAGTCATCGAAAGGGCCTTCCTGTTCACGATCTATCGGGTCGAACCGTCCATCGCCCCTGGTGGCTGGCTGTGAGCGGGCGCACCCGGTCAGAGGTCGGAGTGCGGCCTGAAGCCCGGCCATGAGTTCGGGCACCGCGTGACGTCTCCCAACACACTAACTTGGCCACTCGCCTAGGTCAACTGGCCACGTCGTGTGCCCAAGGCGTATGATGGGGCTATGGACGATCGAGGAGAGGCGCGTACGCCGCGCAAACAGATCAGCGCTGGCGAGCGTCGAGAGCAGTTGGTGGCCGCCGCGCTGCGGGTGATGAGGCGCGACGGGATCGCTGCGGCGAGCACCCGTGCGATCTGCGCTGAGGCGGGGATGCCGCACGGGGCGTTTCACTACTGCTTCCACTCCAAGAAGGAGCTGTACGCAGCCCTGCTGGCCAGTGACATCGAGATCGACCTGGGGGCCGCCTGGCCGCATATTTCACCCGATGCAAGCCCGTTTGAGAACATCCGCACCTTGCTGCTGGCGTTCTGGTCACAGATCGAGACCGACCCCGACGCGCAGTTGGTCCTGTTCGACCTGGGCAGCTTCGCGCTGCGCGACCCCGAACTCCAGGAGCTGCCACAGCACGAGCACGCCGCCTCCCTGGAGAAAGCCACCGGCTACATCACCCGCCTGGCGGACGAGGCGCGTCTGGACTTCGCCCAGGACGAGCGAGTGCTCGCCGAACTCGTCCTCGACACACTTAACGGAGTCGCCTGGTCCTGGCTGGCCCACCGAGACAACGACCTCGCCCGCCAGAGCCTGGAACGGTTCGCGAGCCTGGCGGCATCGTTCGCACGCACCAGCAGCGAACACACCAGCTAGCGCCACGCGGCACCTCGCCGCACATCACACCAGCAGTCCTGTACGGGCTGCGCACTACCACCAGAACTGTACCGGCACGACGGTTTAGTTTGAGGAAGATACTGAGGAGACTGAACATGAATGAACTGATGACGCCAGCCAGGCGATGGGCCTCGCTGGCTGTGCTGGTGGGAGCGGTGCTGCTGCTGGCCATTGACGCCACGGTGCTGTATCTGGCGGTGCCGTCGCTGACCGCCGACCTGTCCCCGACGGCCTCGCAGGTGCTGTGGATCGGGGACATCTACTCCCTGGCCCTGGCGGGGCTGCTGGTCACGATGGGGAACCTGGCCGACCGGATTGGGCGCAAGAAGCTGCTGCTGATCGGAGCCGCAGCGTTCGGACTCGCCTCCATCCTGGCCGCCTTCGCGCCGACCGCGGAAGTCCTCATCGCCGCACGCCTGCTGCTGGGTGTGGCCGGAGCGACGATCATGCCCTCGACGCTGTCGCTGATCCGCAACATCTTCACCGATCCGATTGAGCGCACCCGTGCGATCGCGATCTGGTCGGCAGCGGCCGCCAGCGGCATCGCACTTGGCCCTCTGGTAGGCGGGGCACTGCTGGAGAACTTCTGGTGGGGCTCGGTGTTCCTGATCAACCTGCCCGTCATGGCACTGGTCATCGGCCTGGGCGCGTGGTTGCTGCCGGAGTCCCGCAACCCCAACCCCGGCCGGTTCGACCTGATCTCCAGCGGCCTGTCGATGCTGGCGATCATCCCGTTCGTGTACACGATCAAGCAGGTCACCGGCGGCAAGTTCGACCTCCTCACCGCAGCGGCGATCATCGCGAGCGTGGTCGGCGGCATCCTGTTCGTGCGCCGTCAGCGCAAGACCGCCTCTCCGATGATCGACGTGGACCTGTTCCGCGTGCCTGCCTTCAGCGGCGCGGTGCTGGTCAACTTCATCTCGGTGTTCGCCCTCAGCGGTGTGCTGTTCTTCTTCTCCCAGTACCTCCAGCTCGCCCGCGGCCTCAGCCCGCTCCAGGCCGGACTCGCGCAGCTACCCGCCGCCCTCTCGGCGATGGCCGCTGTGGCAGTGGTCGGGTTCCTCCTCACCCGTCTCGGTCGCGGCCGGGCGATCGGGGTGGCTCTGATCACCGGCGCGGTCGGGCTTGGGCTGCTGGCCGCATTGGAGAGCAGCGAGCAGTTGGCCTGGGTGCTGCTGGCCGTGGTCCCACTCGGGCTGGGCATCGGTGTCGCCGAGACCCTGTCGGTGGATGCGGTGGTCTCCGCCGTCAAGCCAGCCAAGGCCGGAGCCGCGGCCTCGGTCGCCGAGACCGCCTACGAGCTCGGCGTGGCCCTGGGCATCGCGATCCTCGGCTCGCTGATGAGCGTGTTCTACCGCGGAGGCCTCGACCTGCCGACAGGTGTTCCCGGCGAGGTAGCGGCCCGGGTCGAGGACTCACTCGCCTCGGCGACCGCGGTCCTCGAGCCCGGAAGCCCGGTCCTGGAAGCCGCGCAGCACGCGTTCGTCTCGGCAATGCAGTCCACCACCCTGATCGCCGGGGGAGTGATGGTCCTCGCCGCGATCGTGGCCTTCACCCTCATCCCGAACAACAAGGACGCCGTCACCGCCGACCACTGAAAACCTGACCACAACTGAAATCCTTGAACCGAACCCACGAGAAAGGAGACGCATCATGGCACGGACCGCCGGACGCAGCGCAGACGAGACCAGACAACTCATCCTGACCTCGGCCGCACGCCTGATCGGCCGGCACGGCACCACGGTGCCCGTGACCGACATCGCCGAGGCCGCCGGGGTCTCCAAAGGCGGCCTGCTCTACCACTTCCCGAACAAGGAAACACTGCTGAACGGGGTGGCCACCAACCTGATGACCCAGTTCCGCAGCCACGTCGAGCAGGCCGCGACCGCCGAGCCCGAAGGGGTCCCGGGCAGACTCACCCGCGCCTACATCCGCGTCAGCTTCGCTCACGCCGGGGACCCCAGCGGGCTACGCGACTACATCGCCCTAGCCGCTCACCTGATGTTCGAGCCCGCCCTAGAAGAACTCGCCCAAGCAGACGCCGCGCAGTGGCGCAGCGCGCTCTTCGAAGACGGCCTCGACCCCGCGATCGCTCGCATGGTCATCGCCGCCACCGACGGGTCCAACAGCGCCCCGCTGTGGGGAGCCGTCCTGACCGAGCCCGACCGCACCGCCCTCGAAGCCGACCTGATCGCCCTCACGCAACGTGACGACTCATCCGGCTGACCCACACCATTCACGGAAAGGAAAACCACGCCATGACCAACATCGTCTACCGCCCCTACCAGCCGCAAGACGCCGAGGACATCAAGAAGATCATCAACGAAGCCTTCTACATCCACCGCTACGTCACCGGCCGCCTGGTCCTTGACAGTGCGCTGGAGATCTACCTGCGCGAGCGCCTCCTGGCCAGCACCTGGACCCGCGTCGCGGTCCAGGACGAACGTGTCGTCGGCATCATCATGGGCCAAGTCGACGGGCAGCCACGCCTCGGCGGCCGATTCACCAACCGACTCCTGACCCTGGCGCACACGCTCCGCGCCGGCATCCTCGGCCTGCCCCAGTGGAAGTCGATGCGCCAATACTTCGCCTTCGACCGCGTATACGGTGAGCTGCGCAAGAAAACCCCGAGCCCGCTGACCGACGAACTGACGCTCTTCGCCGTGGACTCCAGCACCCGCGGACTCGGCATCGGCAAGACCCTCTACCGCGACTACCTCGACCACCTCCGCAGCCTCGGACGCAGCGACTTCTACCTCTACACCGACTCCCTGTGCACCTTCCAGTTCTACGAGAAGCAGGGCATGACCCGCACCGCCTCCGAAGACATGAACCTCGTCCTCGACGGCAAACCTGAAGCCCTAGGCGTCTACCTGTACTCGGGCACCGCCACCTAAGACCACGACACGAGCACCGGGCTCCAGGACTTCAAGCCCGGAACCCTCGATGGGACAATGGGTCGCATCGGCCCGTTCCCGCCTACGGCACGCGATCGTCGCCGAACACCGGCAGACCGACCACGCCACCCGACACGAAAGCAGGAGCCGATGGCACGTACACGTTCCCGCGGAGGGTTCTGGGTCGGCGCGGTCGCAGAAATCTGCATCATCGTCGCCAGCCTCGTTTACGTGGTCTCCAGCGAACTCTGGGCGCTGATCGCTTGGGAAGCACTCGCGACCGGTTACCTCGCTATCGGGTTCACCCTCGCCTGGAGCGGCAAACGCCCCTCCCGAGTCTCCCGCGGCGACGTCCGCGCCGTCGCACGATGGTCGTGGGTTCTTCCCCTCATCTCCAGTTTCGCCGGCGTCAACTCCGCCGTGCTCGCCCTGATCGCCCGCGGCGACGGCATCCACAACGACGCCCTGCTCGGCGTCGCCGCATCCATCGGTGTCGTCCTGTCCTGGACACTCCTGCACACCGGCTTCGCGCAGATGTATGAAGCCACCGACATCGCCTCAGACCAAGACGCCATCACCTTCCCCGGCAACGACCGCCCCGTCTTCCTCAACTACCTCTACTTCTCCTTCACCATCGGAACATCCTTCGCCACCTCAGACGCCACACTCAAAACCCTCCCCGCTCGACGACTCGTCCTCATCCACGGCGTGGTCTCCTTCTTCTACAACGCCCTTGTCGTCGCCGTCGCATTCCAAGTCCTCCAACACGCCGTGGCTTCCTAACACCTAACGTGGCAATGCTTCGTGGCGCTCTCCTGTCGCTGTCATATGCTGCTCGTTCGCTGGGAGCGCGTCAACGGCCTCGGGATGGTTGTCGAGCGTGATGCCGGAGAAGCTCATCGGGAGGCCCTGTGCGGTCCAAAGTGAGGCGCGGTCCATGAGTTGCGCATGCACATGCGGCTCGCTGGTGTTGCCAGAGTTCCCGCAGCCTCCGATGACCGTGCCAGCAGTCACCCGGTCACCGACCTTCACGGTCAGCGATCCCTGCTGCAGATGTGCGACAGTCGCGTATGCGCCATCGCCACTGCGGATGGTGACGTGATTTCCGATGACGAACCCTGGCCCGCCGATTTCGCGGATCATGCCCTCGATCATCATGTAGACGATGCCCCAACCGTTGGAGCGGGCCCGGTGATCCCTGCGCCATCCTGAAGCGCGTACGACCTCCCCGTCGACCATCGCGAATACGGGCTCACCGAACGCAGGATACGCACTCGGTAGCCGCATCATCGCGCCACCGAACTCCGGGCGCGGTTCAGCCACCGGGTCGGCGACAATATCGATGGCATAAGCCTGCCCATAGGCCCTCACACCGTGGCTAGGAACCTTCGAGGCTGGACTATTCATCCCCAACCACCGGCCTCGCACTGGTGGCTCGACCACCCGGACCGGAGAGTCCGGGAGTAGTCGCGGTGCCAGGAACACCAGCATCAGACAGAGACCGGCAAGTGCGAGAGCGGCGAACACAGCAGCGAGCCACACCTCACGAACACCTCCGGCACTCATGAAGCGCCCCAAGACTGCGTTGCCGATGAGGACCACTGCCGCGAGGTAGTAGAGCGGGATTCGCACGCGGTACAGCGCCAGCACTGCTCGTTTCATCGCCCCGCCCCCACCAGGCAGGCCAGCAGCGGCACGATCCGCGCCGCGGGCACCTCGTAATTCCCGCGACCGCTCTGCTTGACCCAGCCCGCTGCGACAAGCTGCCGGAGATGGTGGTGCAGCTGTCCGGTCGTGCCGAGAGACGCAACCTCGGCAAGATCAGCCGTCGCGTGCGTGCCCGAGAGGATATGGCGCAGCAGTTCCAGTCGCACAGGATGCCCGAGCGCAGAGAATGCCGCGGCTTGATCGGACCACTCCGTCTCCCAAATACCCGCGGTGCCCGCGGCCTGCTGCCACGCTACCGGCGTACCATCCGGCAGTTTGAGCGAACCCACCAGCATGACCGCCCCCTCGACTGTCGAGGGGTGATCGTTCAGCTGGGACTGTAAGCCCGTCAAAGCCCAGAACTGCTCCTCATCCAGGATTGGTGAAGAATCACGCGCCCGATCGGGGCTTTCGGCCATCGCTTCCAACCGTGCCATGCGCTCGGACAGCGCCTCCAGCTCCGCTCTCAAATCCTCACCAGGCTTGATCATAAGCACGATAGTACGCTATATCGTTCTTCCGTACTAACTCTGGAACTCCTCTCTCACTTGCCGCATCCCTTCGACGAAGCGAGTCAGTGCCACCGCTCGCCGTCGTTGTCGTCACGCGGCTCAGGCACTCAGAGGGCGAGAGCGGAACGTATCCGGTCAGCCCAGCCCCGGCTACGACTCCCAGCGCTAGGGCCTCCGCGCTCCCGCTCCCTTGACCGCCCCTCAGATTCCCCCACACGTCTGGCACTAAGAGTGCGAGCCGCGCGCTGCGCGCGCACCTAACCCCCGAGATCGCCCCTGATGTGACGGTCTCGGGGAGGGGCCGTCGTGGTGATGACCATCCGTGTCATGTCGTCCGGCAAGGGCTACGAGTACCTGCTGAAATCGGTCGTCGTCGGCGACGGCGACCGGGAGATGAGCAGCCCGCTGACCCGGTACTACACCGAGTCCGGCTGCCCGCCCGGAACCTGGGTCGGCACCGGCCTGATGAGCCTCGACGACGGGCGCACCCCGGCGCTGGCCGAGGGCGACACGGTGACTGAGGAACACCTGGCCCGACTGCTCGGTGACGGCATCCATCCGGTCACTGGCGGTAAGCTCGGCAAGAGGTTCCCCTCGTTGCAACCCCCACGCGAGCGGATTGCGGCGCGCGTTGCACGCCTCGACCCCGGCTTGCGTGGCGCGGCGCGGGCCGAGGCTGTGGAGCGCATCCGTGAGGGAGAGGTTGCGAAGAAGCCTCGCACCGCCGTTGCAGGGTTCGACTTGACGTTCTCCCCACCGAAGTCGGTCAGCGCGATCTGGGGCGTGGCCGACGCGGGCACGCAAGCCCTGATTGCGCAGGCGCATCACGCCGCGATGCGCGACACGATCGCGTTGCTGGAACAGCGGGTCGCTGCAACCCGCGTCGGTGCGGGCGGTATCGCGCAGATGCCGATCGTGGGCGTGATCGCCACCGCGTTCGACCACTACGACTCCCGAGCCGCCGACCCGCAACTACACACGCACGTCGTGGTGTCAAACAAGGTGCAGGGCGTAGATGGGCGCTGGCGCACCCTCGACTCCCGCCGACTGCACAAGGCCGCTGTCGCTCTCTCGGAGTCGTACAACGCCTTCCTCACCGATCACACCGCGCGGCTGCTCGGCGTGACGTGGGTGCCCGTCGACCGGGGCAAAGACCGCAACACCGGATGGGAGATCGAAGGCGTACCGGCGGCGCTGATCGCGGAGTTCTCCCGACGCACCACCGGCGGCAGCGACGGCGGGGCGGGCATCGAGCAGGTCAAGAACCGGCTGATCGAGCAGTACGTCGCCGAGCACGGCAGGCAACCCTCAGCGGCGACGATTGCGAAGCTCCGGCAACAGGCGACCTTGGAGACGCGACCAGAGAAAGAACTGCACTCGCTGGCCGACCTCACCACCGACTGGCGGGCGCGTGCCGAGGTCGTGCTCGGCGAGGACGCACCCACCTGGGCGCAGCACCTGCTCGACCGGGGTGCGACCGAAGCCCGGCTGCGCGCGGACGATCTCGGGCTGGAGCAGATCGAGGATCTCGCCTCGGTGGTGCTGATGAGCGTGGCGAACCGGCGCGCAACCTGGGGGCGCTTCAACCTGCACGCCGAGACCATGCGGCAGATCATGGGCGTCCGGTTCGCAACCACCGACGACCGTCTCCAGGTGCTCGACCAGATCGTCGCGCACGCCGAAGCCGAATCGCTGCGGCTCACCCCCGACTACCACCGCGCCCTACCCGCCCACTACGTCGAGAGCGAGGGCAACAGGTTCCAGCCGGTCGATCAGATCGCGTACTCCAGCCAAGACATCCTCGACGCCGAGCAGCGCCTACTCGCACACAGCCAGCGCACCGGCGGGCCAGCATTGACGGCGCGGCTCGTCGCGCGGCATACCTCTCGCAAGATCAGGGGCGTTCGGCTCGACCCCGACCAGGCCGTCGCTATCACCCGCATCGCCCGTTCCGGGCTGAGCCTCGATCTGCTGGTCGGCCCCGCTGGTTCCGGCAAGACCACCGCGCTACGCGCTCTGCACCGGGCATGGACAGCCGCGTACGGACGCGACTCGGTGATCGGCCTCGCGCCGTCGGCAGCTGCCGCCGAAGTGCTCGGCGACTCCCTCGGCGTGCGAGCAGAGAACACCGCGAAGTTCCTCTACGAACACCATCACGGACGCTGGAACCTCGAAGCCGGGCAGCTCGTGCTTGTGGACGAGTCCTCGCTTGCCGGAACCCTCGCGCTCGATCGCATCGCCGAGCACGCCACCGAAGTCGGAGCCAAGGTCGTCCTCATCGGCGATTGGGCGCAACTGAGCGCGGTCGAGACAGGCGGGGCGTTCGGGATGCTCGTGCGACACCGTCAGAGCGTTCCCGAACTCACCGATGTGCGCCGCTTCGCCAACGATTGGGAGAAGAGCGCCAGCCTCGGCCTGCGACACGGACGCACCGATGCGCTCGACGAGTACCAGGAGCGCGGCAGGCTGGCGGACGGTGACGCCGAGGCCATGCTCAATGCGATCTACGAAGCATGGCGCAGCGACCGCGACGCGGGCCTGCGCACGCTGATGATTGCGGGCACCGGCGAGATGGTCGCCCAACTCAACGAGCGCGCCCGCGCCGACCTCATCGAGACCGGGCAGGTTGAGGCCGACGGTCTGCGTCTGCACGACGGCACCACCGCAGGCGTCGGCGATCTCGTCGTCACCCGGCTCAACGACCGCCGCCTGTCCACCGGCAGGGCATGGGTCAAGAACGGTGATCGCTGGCAAGTCACGCACCGCTACGACGACGGCTCGCTCGCTGTGCGGCGGCTGGGGCGCGGCGACAAGCCCCACGGCAAGGCGCTCGTGTTGCCTGCGAAGTACGTGCGCGAGGAACTCGAACTCGGCTACGCCTCCACCGTCCACCGTGCCCAGGGAGCCAGCGTGGATACCGCGCACGCGCTCGTTGACCCCGAAGTCTCGTCGCGGGAGTTGTTCTACGTGGCGATGACGCGCGGTAAGCACCGCAACCACGCCTACGTGATCGTGCCTGACCCGCACGAGGTCGAGCCGCATCTCGACCAGCCGAAGCCGCTGACCCTGATCGACCGGCTTGCCAAGGTGCTTGCGCGCAGCGACGCCGACCTCTCCGCGACCGAGACGCTGACGCTCGAGGTAGACCGTCACGCCTCGCTGTCCACGCTGCTCGCCGAGTACGACGTGCTCGCCCGCGAAGCGCAGATCGACCGCTGGGCCGCGCTGCTCGACATCGCGCCGTTCCCCGAGAACGTGGCCGACGACGTGTTCACCAGCCCCTACTACGAGCGCTTGGAGAGCGCACTCGCACGTCACGAGGCAGCCGGCCACCTTGCAGCCGTCGCGCTCACCGCGCTCGCACCGAGACTCACGCCCGGCGAAGACCAGGCCGACCCCGCCGCGCAGCTGGCCGACATGCTCGACCAAGCCACTCAGAAGCTCCGGCCCGGCAAACGAACCACAGTACGAGTTGCCGGACTCATCTCCACGCCTGCCGAGCCGATCGCAGACGACATGCAGACCGCGCTCACCGAGCGGCAGGCGCTGATCGAGGCTGCCGCGCGCGGACTCCTGCACGACGCCCAAGAAGCGGGAGCCGAATGGGTGGCGCGGCTCGGCCAGCCGAGTTCACGACCCGAAGCGCGAGAGCGGTGGGAAGCACACGCCGCCACGGTCGCGCTGTACCGCTACCAATACGACGTCAGCGGCCCGGCACCGCTGGGCGACCCGAACATCGTGCGTGGCCCTGACCAAGCGGCCGAGTACCGAGCCGGTCAGCATGCGTTGCGGCACATCAAGGCGAGTGCTCAACACGATGATCACAGAGGACCTCAGTCGACCGTCGGCAACACACCACGACGTGGACTCTGACCCGCGACCTCATCAGGCGCGCGACGACACGCCACGCGGAGAACCACTCGGTGACGACGTTGTGGCGGGTGGAAAACTGCTCCGCCGGGCGTGTCACCACGGAACCGACTACGCGGGAGGACGCCGGAAGATACCCTATGTAGCATGGGTACCGCGTACGACTTCCTCAGCTCTCATCTGAAGACGATGGCTGCGCCGTACCTGTTTATCGGCTCGGGGATTTCAAGACGGTATGCTGATCTGCCCGATTGGGAAGGTCTCCTCAGACACTTTGCTGCATTTACTAGCCACCCGTATGAGTACTACCGTGGCCTCGCTTCAGGCGATCTTCCTAAGACTGCCTCACTGCTGGCCAATGAGTTTTACTCGGTGTGGTGGTCCGATAAGCGATTCTCAGATTCGAGAGACAGGTATGGTCCTGAGGTTACTGATCCCTCATCAGCGCTAAAGATCGAAGTGGCAAGGTATTTCGAAGAAGCGATTGAAGGATTCGAGCCGACGGCCGAGCACGCTTCCGAGTTCTCGCTCCTGCAGAGCGCAAACGTCGAAGGAGTGATAACGACCAACTTCGACAGGCTGATGTCCGTTGTTTACCCTGACTACACCGTCTTTACTGGCCAAGATGAGTTGCTGTTTGCCGATCCACAAGGTATCGCGGAAATCTACATGATTCACGGGTCCTCGCAGCAGCCGCGTTCACTCGTTCTGACGGGGGAGGACTACGAGGACTTTCAAGAGCGAGATGCGTACCTTGCCGCCAAGCTGATGACCTTCTTCGTCGAGCACCCGATCGTTTTCCTTGGCTACAGCCTGAGTGACAACAACGTACTTGAGATACTTCGTTCGCTGGTGAAGGCGATGCGTGGCACCAACGCGAGCAAGCTTAAGGAGCGCCTACTTTTCGTCAACTGGGACTCGGAAGCTTCCCCAGAGATTCGCTCTCGAACTGTGCAGATCGAAGGTGGTCAAATCGAGGCATTTGAGATTGTTGTCCCCGACTTCATCGACGTCTTTCGAGCGCTAGGAATCAAGGAGAGGGCGCTTCCGGCTCGTGTTCTACGTCAGCTCAAGAATCAGATTTACGAACTGGTGAAGAGCAACGATCCTGACGGTCGACTCGTGCAGGTTTCCGACATTGAGTCAGCTTCGGATCAACTCGACGTGGTGTTCGGTGTTGGTGCCAAGATGACTGTTAAAGGGATCATTGGCCTATCTCGCTGGGACCTCGTTGATGATGTGCTTGGTTCGCCAGACCGTGGGCTTCCCAGTGACCAGGTGATATCGGAGGCGTTCGGGAGTTCCTTCGCTAGCAACTGGTATGTGCCCTACTGGAAGCATCTCCGGCAAGGTGGATTCCTTGACGAGGCGGGGAGCTTGCTGCCGCAGCTTGAGGTCCCATCCAAGATTCATTCCTATATATCCCGAGAAACCAAGAACCTGGGAAAACGCTCTCTCCCGGATGGTGTGACCTTTCAAGACGTGCTCGATCGCGAAGGAGAGGACTGGATTCTTGGCCACCCTTGGTCGTTGCTCGACGAGACCCGCGACGGTGAGGGCTTGCGAGAGTACCTGAACAACAACCGAAGCTATCGTCAGCAGTCCTACTACCTCACGCAGTACGCCAAGTTGGCCGTGACTCTCGACTGGCTGATGTACGGACCCCCGAACGAGGCCAAATCATGAGCGTTGTAGAGAGCCAGGCGGCAGCGGCTTCGGCATTGCTTTCGGCTCCCGTTCTCCGCTCAGCGATGCGAGACGGCCCGGCATCGAAGTTGGCGAATCGCACCATTTCAAGTCTTGTTGAGAGTGGTCTAGCCATTGGCGCATCCACCGTTCGAACACTGATCTGGCGTTGCGACCGATGGCTTTCGCGCCACTACCGTAACGATCTCGTCTACCGTAGAGCCGTTCTCGGTCAGATGATCCCGTGGAGCGACGGCATCCTTCTGCCGGAGTTCAGGGTCGGCCGCTCCATCGTCGACTTCTTGGCCGTGACAGACTCGTTGCACGCCGTCGAGATCAAGAGCGACCTCGACAACACTTCCCGACTCGATAGCCAACTACACGATTACCGGAAAATTGCACCCTTGGTGTCTGTTATGGCATCAAAGCGCGTAGTGGAACGACTGCTCGCTGCCCGGGAGTTCGAGACTGTTGGTCTTCACTGGCTTAATGTGAACGGTCGCGTGGAGACTGTCCGCAACGCGGAGTTTAGCCGTGAATACCTTGACTCAGAGGTCTTAATGCGGTCACTTCGTCGCGCAGAGTATCTCAGAGTCCTGTCTGCTCTTGGCTCTACTGTTCCCGATCTCCCGAACACGCGGGTGTTCTCATACGCACTAGCAGCTTCCCGAGATCTGGACCCGCTGATTTTCCACAACGCGGTAGCCGATCAGCTGAGAGCGCGGAAGCCGCGGGCTGGCCGTACATTGATCGCTAAATTGCCCGAACCGGTGCGGCCCGCCGTTTTAAAGCTTGATCCGACGAGACAGCAGATATCCAGTCTTCAAGATTGGATGAACCAGGAGGTGGCAAATGTATATGCCTAGGCTGAGGGCACGACAGCATGAGGTCTTCGCCGTGCGTAACTGCGCCTCAAGTTTTGCTGCATCTTCGCGTGTCGTACCGGTTCTCGAGCCGGTGGCCGCGCCAAACGACCTCTTCACGCGGAGGTTGGGAGCGATAGCCGACGAGGGAGGCAGTTGTGACCTCGTCCTTAACCCCTCGGTTGGTGACCTACGTTCGAAGGGTAGTTGGAGAGGGCTTGGCGACTACTACCTTGAGAATGATCTTCTCAAGCACCACGGACTTGCGGTCCTCTCCAATGCTGACGCTGATCACGCGGCGATGTCACGTTGGATCAGTGAGGCCAGGGGTGCTGGACACGAGTTCACACTCGACATCGTTCATGAACTGGATCTCTCCGTGACCCTACAAGGTGCGACGTATCACGGAGTTCGATGGAACATTGCCGAAGATCGGACGGTCCCGGCGTCATATGGTCTTCCCCTCGGAGGCCTTCCGGTGGTTTGGGCGAATGACCCGTTTCCTGCTTTGCCGCGCAATCGAGAGTACGTCGGCCGTGAAGAGGGGATCTTCAGCACTCGCGTTGCCGGCTACAAGAGCGCAGGCTACCTCGGCGTCAGCGATTTCCTCACGCTTGGAAGGGGATTTCAATCCGGCGGCGGGCCTGCCTATGCGGTGGTTATCCACTTCACATATGAATCCGGTGATGTTGTCCGCCTGAAGCACTTCTGCTCTGACAGCAACGAGACTCAGGATGACCCGGCTGGGAAGTTCTTCGAGGCCCTTGAGAAGCTCATCGACTTCGTTGACGAAAGGTCGCTCCCAACAAACCTAGGAATCGACGGGTTCCGCGATCTGTATCAGCGTCAGCACTTTCCCGGGCTTGGCAAGGTCAAGGAGTTGTCGATCATGAATCACATGTTGGTCATGCAGGACGCAATTATCTAGATTTCGTGTCGGTATGACTCCAGTCGGAGAGGGCACGGAGATACGAGCGGACGACTTTGCACGAGGATCCCAGCCTTCCTAACTAGAAGTGAGACATCACTTCAGTCATCAGACTGTGATTCGTCGGCTCGCTTGACGACGCCCTTGGCGACCGGCTTTAGAGGTCTCCAGTCGATGCCGCTGCCTCGCCAGTAGCGGTCGCATTCCGCCTCGATCTCAGACTTCAGTTCGTCCAGTTGCGCGTAGTTCGCTTGCTCAGACTTGGACAGACCTGGACCCTTCATCTGTTCTCTGTACGCATCGAGCTTCTCTTGAATTCGGCGCAAGGCTATACCAGCAGCGCTAGTAAAACCCCTTATGTGGCCGTCATCACGATGATCGCTTAATACCTGTCGAGCAGACTCCTGCGCAGTATCTCGCAGGAACTCACCTGCCTTTTGAAAGTGACTATTCATCGCACTCCTTCCTCGATTCTGCTAGCCGGGCGAGGCTGGCAGCGTACGTCAACTTGCCTTCGTCGCACCGATGCCGCTGGCGAACGCCGTCGCGGTTCAAAACGGAGTCTCGGCGTTCGTGGACCACGGACTGGTTGGCGTTGGCGGCAACGCACCTTCTGGGAGCGGTAGGTTTGCGACGACGTAGAGGTTCAAGATGTCGTCGCGATCCATGAACATGATCTGGCTGCGCTTGTGGGCGTCGAGTGCGTTGCCGAGCCAGTTGCGCGCCGCCTTGGTGATCTCGCCGCCCGCCACGATGAAGGCATGATCGACCAGGACGCGACGATTGGTCTCGGGGTCAAAGATCTCGTGCGCCAGCATCATGAGCGCCTGGTTGTGGATCTCAGCCATGTTGGCGTTACCCGTCTTGGTTGCCCCCGAAGCGTCGAGCTTGCCCTTCTTCGCCTGGATTCCGAAGTAGAGAATGTGCTGCGTCGGCAAGGTGTATCGCATCCAAATGTCCTTGCCGTACTCCAGAGCCTTATCCTTGTGCCCGGCAGCCGTGATGCGGTGGTAGCCAAGCTGTCTGAACATCGGGAGTAGCACCTCCTCGATGAGGTCATCCTCGCTGCACTCGTTGAGGTACGCCGTCAGGAGTTGCCGCCGTTCCAGCTCAGCCTTGCTGAAGGGTCGGTGGGGGTTGGTGGCAAGGATGGTCACGGTCTGGGTGCCGACATGACGCAGATAGCAGTGGTTGTCTTCGCCATAGAATGCCTCGAAACCTTCGCGGCCAAGGACCTCGTTGAGTTGCGCGAGCGCCCGAGGACGGTCTGACCCTTCGTTGAGACGATCGGCCGGGCTCATCAGCTGATCGATGAGGCGACAGAAGATCTCTGGCGGGCGGTTGGGTCCGTCGTGCGGTTCGGCCAGCATCTGTTCCAGCACATCTGCCACCCAGCGGTGGCGAGTGGAACCGTCATGCTGGTACTCAGTCTCCAGCTCTTGGAAGAACGAGGTGATGTACATGCTGGACCGGTAGGGGAAGTACTTGGCTTCGTCCTCATTTTCCGCGTCGTCACGGCCCGTGTTGCCCACGATGAGGTCAGCAAGAGCTTCGAGGTTGCGGCGCTTAAACTTCACGGTGCCATTATCGCAAGTGAAGCCGACAGGCCTCCGGACTCAGCAACGCTCGTGTGCCGCAGCTCGTGCACGGTCACCTCGGAGTGTGCAGCACAAGGGGACGTCAGAACAAGTCTCTCGTGTGCGTCCAGACGGTCATCCGATGCACGTTGAACCGCTGACAGATCGAGACCACGCTCTCACCGTTCGCGCGGGCTGTTCGGATAGCGTCCACTTGGCTCTCCGTGAGGGGTGTTCTAGCTCGTCTCCTAGGGTTCACGACGACTCCCGGCTCATCGTCAGCTGCGCCGTCCGGCTGGTCGCCGAGCACGAGCTTCGCCTGATTCCACGCGGAACTCAGCCGCTCCAATCGCTGCCAGGTGTTCGGTTTGAGTCCACCCGCGTCCACCAGTCAGAAGGCCCGGTCCACACGGACCGGGCCTTCGTCGTCGTCGGACTCCCGTGCGGGGCCGGGAGGCGACCGCCGCCCCGCGACATCACCGCGGTTCTGCACTGCGGTGATGTCGCTCCGCCGCGGTCGGTGCGGGGGACACGCCGGGGTACGCTGCGCGCTCCGCCGCCGTGAGTGCGGGTTCCACCGCACGGCCCTCCCGCGCCGAGGCGACGGCGGCCTCGAGCACCGCCATCACGGCGACGGCCTGGTCGGGGGTGGCGGCGTCGCTGCTCGCGCGGCCCAGGATCGCGTCGCGCACGCCCGCGTAGGACCGCTGCTGGGCTCCGATCGGCGCGGGGACGCGCTCGGTGTTCCCCTCCCCGTCGTGCAGGAGGATCGGGTCCGGATCGACGCCCCAGCCCTCGGCGCCGGGGAGCAGACCAGCGCGCAGCTGAACCTCCTGCCGATCCGGCAGTTTCTTCACCGCGGAGCCACGCGTGCCGTGGACCGCGAAGCGCGGGCTGCCGCCGGCCACGAGCATCGACGCCTGCAGGACCACGCGCCGGCCCGGGTACTGCAGCACGCAGTGCGCCCAGTCCTCGACCGGGGCGCCCGGACGCAGGGCCGCGAGGTCGGCGTCTACGCGTTCGGGGACACCGAAGAGCAGGAGCGCCTGGTCGACCAGGTGCGGTCCGAGGTCGAACCAGATGCCGCCCCCGGGCACCGCGGCTTCCCGCCAGCGGTCCCGGACGGTCGGGCGGAAGCGGTCGATCCGGGACTCGAGGTGGACGACGTCCCCGAGCCGGCCGGAGCGGACCAGCTCGGCGATGCCCAGGAAGTCGCTGTCGAAGCGGCGGTTCTGGAACACCCGCAGCACCCGCCCGGTCTCGACCGCGAGGTCGCGAAGCTCCCGCGCCTCGGCGAGACTCAGCGTGAAGGGCTTGTCCACCACCACGTGCCTACCCGCCCTCAGGGCCGTGCGCGCGAGCGGCGCGTGTTGGTCGTTCGGGGCGGCGATCACCACGAGGTCCACGTCGTGGCGAGCCAGGAGCTTGTCCACGTCAGGCACCACGACGACGTCCGGCAGGTCCGCGTGCACCGCGTCCGGGCGGCTCGAGACGACATGGGTGAGAGCGAGTCCCTCCGTGGCGTGGAGCAGGGGGACGTGGAACGTCTTCCCGGCGAACCCGTAGCCGATCAGGGCGGTGCGGATCGGTGCGTCAGTGCGGGACATGCAGGACCTCCTGGGCTGGCGGGGGGGGGCATGGGGGCGTCTCCTGCACGCTAGGCCGTGGCGTCGCGGCGGTCCATCGACGCCGCCCGGCCGGTTTGCGCGGTTGCCGCAGGCCGGGTATTCTGTTCAGGTGCTCCGGCCGGTCCGCCGGAAACGGAGTCACCACCCACCTGGGGGTATGGCGCAGTTGGTAGCGCGTCTGCATGGCATGCAGAAGGTCAGGGGTTCGAATCCCCTTACCTCCACCAGTCAGAAGGCCCGGTCCGTGCGGACCGGGCCTTCGTCGTCGTGACGGCCAGCTCGCCGTCGAGAACCACCGGTCACGACCGGGTTGCGGTCCAGCGTCGATCACGCATCGACGTCGCACAGCCCTTTCACGGCAGGCTCTCGGCGGACAGACTCGAGGCGTCTCCACCCGTGGAGCCCGGACCACCGGTGCTGCAGAGGCGGGGGCCGCCGGCCCTGTCCGGTTGACTCAGTGAGGAGCTGCCATGTCCGTCATCCGTACCCGTCGTCCCTCCCTCCGTCACCTGCCCGCCGCCGTCGCCGCCGCCGGCCTCATCACCACCGTCGCCCTCGCCGGCCCCGCCGCGGCCTGGGACGACGCCCATGGCCCCCAGGCCGGCTACTTCCAGGCCGTCGACCACGAGAACGTCACCGCCGCCTTCTTCCAGACCTACGACGGCTACGACCCGGAGGACCTCACGCTCACGCTCACCCCGGTGGCCGAGGACGGCACCCGCCTGGAGGGCGGCCAGGAGGTGGAGTTCACCGGCCTGGACGTCATCGACGGCGGCGCGGTGGACGTCCTGGAGACCCGCCGCGCGCTCGGCGCGGCCGGTGAAGGCCTCGTGCGGTACGACGTCGTGGCCGACGGGCAGATGCTGAACATGGGCATCACGCTCCAGGCGGACGCCGACCTCGCCGACGATCAGGGGGCGGCCGTGCACGCCGTCGACGGCCCGCAGATGGCCCACCTCGGGGACCGGCCCCTGGCCTGGGACTCGGCCGTGCAGTTGGCACCCGGGGTGGCGGGCGCCGAGATCGTCCACCTGGTCGCCGCGCCGACGATGGAGAACACCTACGCGACGGTCGTGGCCGAACCGGCCCACGGTGAGGTCTTCGCGTTCCGTGACTCGGAGCACTCCGAGCTCCGTGCCTGGTACATCCCCGACGAGGGCTTCGTCGGTACGGACACCTTCACCGTCGACTTCCACAGCGACCACGTCGCCCACGTCCAGACCGTCACCGTGCATGTCGGCGAGGAGATCTCCGCCGCGTACGACGGCTTCCTCGATGCCGAGGACGGCGTCCTCAACGGGAAGCCGCTCGACCTGACCGACCCGGACACCGCAGCGGCGCTCGCCGCGTTCCGGGGCGACGAGGCCGCCCCGGCTCCGGAGGATGAGGAGGAGCAGACCGCTCCGGTCGAGGGCGACGCCGACGAGCAGCACACGACCCCGGACACCGTCGAGACGGGGCAGTCCACCGGCTGGTGGCTGGCCGGCCTCGGCGCCGCCGCCGCGGGGGTGCTGGTCGCGGCGCGTCGTCGTCTCGGCCTGACCCGCTGACGGCCACCAAGGCCATGCCGAAGGAGATGCTGCCGGTGGTGGACCGGCCGGCCATCGAGTACGTGGTGACGGAGGCCCGGCGTGCGGGCCTCGCCGACGTGCTGATGATCACGGGCCGGAACAAGCG